>CAJNDC010000011.1:0-54624 GCA_905221415.1 bacterium | reverse complement strand
CTTCTCTAAGCTATATCCTTGTTTTCTAAGTTCATAGATCTGAACTTTATCTTCATAATTCAATTTCATAATAAAAACACCCCAAAAGTTAGATTTTTTCTGTCTAACTTTTGGGGGGCAGTTCAGAATTATCCCAGTTCTTTTTATTTTGTATTGCTATCATCCCGAACATATATACTCTCAAAAGGAAATCGTATTTCTCGGTTAATCTACTAACAAGCTCCACCGAATTGATCTCGAATTTTATGAAAGCGCTACGATATTATTTGTTTTTTTCTAAAAATAGGAGTACAATGAGTTAGTATAATAAAATAAAAAGCACCGAATCGGTGCGCATTACTGATTATGGATAACCATATTTTAACTCAAAAGAAAAATCTTTTGGCTGTGTTGTTTCGAATAGTTCCAACACAGATATTATACAAAAAATAAAATCGAAAATCAAGACAAGGAGCAGTTTTATGGCAAAATTTAATAAGAATTATTCAATCGGCTTAGATATAGGTGTATCATCCGTCGGTTATGCCGTTGTAACTGAAGATTATCGAGTACCTGCTTTTAGATTTAAAGTTTTAGGTAATACAGAAAAAGAAAAAATAAAGAAGAATTTAATCGGATCTACCACCTTTGTACCCGCTCAATCAGCTCAAGGAACTCGGGTATTTCGTGTTAATCGCCGGAGAATTGATAGAAGAAATCATAGAATTGCTTATTTAAGAGATATTTTTCAAAAAGAGATTGAAAAAGTCGATAAAAATTTTGGGAACTATATACCAGTTTACACCAACCACAATATGTAGTGTTTTCGTTAATACCAAAAAGGCGACTTCCAAGCAGAATCGCCTTTTTATATTTATTGAAATCAGGGTGTTTCTAAAAATATATCTGTGCTAAAATACTTCTCAATTTCTGATTTTATTCTGACACGCTCTTGTGCTAAATCTAAATATCCATTCTTACTTTGGTTACTCATCAAAGTAATTATATCATTTTCTTTATCTTGTTTAAGTTTTAACATTGGTATCCTAGCTAGGTCTGAACTCCTAATCTCACGCATTTTTGAACCCTTTCCCATTGACTGAAACAAATAACGATAAAGATTCGAGTTAATTAGAGCAGTTAAATAAAGAAGATGTTCTTTTGAAGCGTCATCATAACAATACACACCTTGATTATTATGAGCGAGTCTATGTCCATCTATATAACCTGCGATGCCAACATATTCTCCATTGCTACGAGATGTCCTATTAACTACCATTAAAGTAGGACGGTCTATATTTTTAAGATTAGTAGAAGCAATAGATTGTTTTTCTTCAATAAATCCGAAATCGTCAAAATCTGTAGGTGTTATCCAATGTGTTTCGTATTCACTCGTTTCCCCAATAAATCTTTGTTTTGGAGTATTCCCTCCACGGATTTTATTCACATCTAGGTACTCAGGGGATAAATAGGAAGTGTCTATAATACGTGAGATTAGTTGAGAGAAATCATGGGAGTGTTCTCGAAAATTCCAAGCTCGTTCAGATAATTGGTTAATTGAAACAACTGAATTTTTACGCTGGGTAAGTAATAATTGCTCTCCGTTTACACCGACATGATTATCAAAAATCTCATTGATAATTTTCCGTATAGTCCACATTTGTTTTTCAATTTCAACAATTTTTTGAGAAAGTTGCGATATTTTATCTAAACTATCTTTAGGAGGAATCGGTACTAGTAGCTTGTCGAAAGTTTTCTTAGAAAAATTATCAACCCCTTGAATTGACCCTCTCTGGATGAATTGATTTAACCCTAGCTGACTATTGAAAAATGCTAACAAATAAAAATGGAACTTCTTAAATCTTATAATTCTAAGATGTGAATTGTAAGTAACTGACTTTTGACCGATGTATAAACTGATTTTCCCTAATTGTTTTGAAGCTGTTTGAATAACGAAATCGCCATTATTGAGAGATTTATAATTCTTTAGCGGAGCAACTAATTCAGTTTCACGACTAGTGTTGAAAGTAAATTGCCCCTCCCAAATATCTGAAATCTTAACAAAAGGGACTGAATTTATATATCTACTATCTACATAACTGTCCGAACCAAATTCTATCCCTTTTTCTGGTTCATTTTCTAATAAACTCAATAGTGGTACTAACTCGGTGTTGTGAGGCAATACTTTACCAGCATAATACGCCTGCGAAAAAGAAAAATCGTTATTTTTAAAATCTGAAATAGAAACTTTCATCAGCTCACTCTCCTAAAAAAGCTTGCTTAATTGATGGCTCTTGGCTTAATAAGTAATCTTTAAAGTCGGATATAACTTCAGTGAAATCTTCGTCTATTTCATCAAGATTTTCAAATGTTTTAAAATCACGTTTAAATGTTGGTACAAATGTAATAACTCGATTAACAGTTTTTACCTGATAACCCAAGTTATTTACATTAGCCATATATACCGAATAGTCCTTATCTAGCATGTCTTGTTCTTCCCTTTTAGGTTTATAAGCAATGATAACCGTAGTTGCAACTCCTGTCTCTCCAAATGAATTAGATGGAAGGTCTAAGGTCGCGACTAAACGCATTTTTGATAAGAACCATTTTCTTACATTTATCCACTCTTCTATTGTAGCAAGAGAATTAGACAAGACAATAGCCATACGTCCCCCCTCTTTTAAAAGTTTAACGCTGTTTTCCAGAAACAACGCCCCCATATCCATTGTTTTGGGTAATGAATTGTTTATATCCAATTTGTTTATAAATGTATCATATAGGTTTAGAGTTTCAATAGGTAAATCCCAGATACCTTTATCACCTGTTGATAAATCCCTTCCTTTACCAAAGGGGGGATTAGTCAAAACAATATCAAATGATAATACATCTCTTGTTTGACTTAGCTTAGAAGACCAGTCGTCTTTGTTAAACTCATCTGTAGTAAATTCTCCCTCAGTTGTGGGGACACCAGAAACTGTTAATTTTTGCGATAGAGAATTTAATTGATGAATTTGAGCACCTCCGTCTCCATTTAATACGAGGTTTAATTCCGCTAACTTCAAATTATCCTTATCTATATCAAACGCAAAAATATTTGTGGCGGGGCTGGAAGTTTTGTTTGGATGAGTATATTTATAAGTCATTGCTAAAAAGTCTGCAATACCAGCAGCTGGGTCAACAACAGTCTCTCCCATTCTTGGATTTATCATCTCTACCAAACAATTAACAACTGGAATCGGAGTAAAAAATTGTGATTTAGAAGCCTTATCTGCTTCTTGACCGAAGTTGTTAAAAATGATTTGATTGAAAGCATCATTAGGAGCATTTAAAATCGAGTATTGTTGAAGTTGCTTGATAACTGCGATTAAAAATTTCTCATCACTGTTGCTATCAGGTCGGTATTTGTCATCATAATTAAAGACTTGTCGAGATGTTGATAATAATTTTCGGTACTCTAGTTTTGCAGAATTATATAATTCTGCAATTCGTTTTCTAAACGTTAGCTTTCCTAACCCATTTATTTCAATCTCATCATTTTCAATATAAAAGTCAACATGTCTATTTAATTCAATAGAACGCTTTTCATCAAAAATTTTAATAGTTAAAAATTCAACAATAAGTTCTTTCACATTCCCATCTGGGTGTATTTTGTCTGCTTCTTTTATCAGAGACTGCACAACTTCCCCAAACGCTTTTTGGTCCATCGGTTCCATGTGTATTACAAATTGATTTGATAAATCTGAATAAGTTTCAGATGCCTTAATCAATTCTTCGTAAGATGGTAATTGTGATAATTGATCTCTTAGTGATAAATTCCAAGAATTTAATCCTGTACTTCCCTTTAAAGGTCTCTTATCTTGATAATAACGATATATCTCATTTTTACCTGTTTTCTTAAAAATCAATAGTTCATTTTTATTATCAAAGTATACTCCATATATAGGCAAATCACTTGTACTTTCACTCATGGCAGACCTTAATTGATTTTCAATAGCTGACTGAATTGTTTTACTATTCTTTTTAGCTTCAAAGAATAGTAAATATTTTTCTCTTAAATGAGAATAGTCTTTAGTATGTTTAGCTAGTTGATAATCGTTATACCAATCCTCCTGAAAAATCACAATATCAGGTTTGATACTTTTTCCGTTATTCCCTTTTGGAATTTTATATTCTACAAAAATATGCTCTGCTGGATATGCTTTTGATTTCACTAGACTATAAACCAGCCTTGCTCTATAAAATTCCTCCGAGAAATCTCCAGTTTTTGATATTGCCTTTTCTGATTTTGTTAGTTCAGCGTAGACACCAAGTTCAGTTTTGTACCAATCGTTCGAGAAAGTAGCGTTATGATATTTCTTTTCAAAATCAACGAAATATTTTGAATAATCCATATTATCCCCTTTCTCTTAACGAAAAAACAGAACTAATTTCATTTTGAAAAAAGTTCTGTTTTAGAGCTTGACAAAAAACACGTCCGATTACATAATCAGTGTGAGCTGTGAGCTGTGAGCTGTGAGCTGTGAGCTGTGAGCTGTGAGCTGTGAGCTGTGAGCTGTGATTGCGTTCATAATGCTTAATTTCCTTTATTTTTGATACTTCTATTATATCAAAATTCTGGCTTTTTGCATAGTAGAAGTTTACATTTTTGTTGACAATCATTCTTATTTTCGATATAATATAATCAAGAAGTAAGGAGTACCAGTTATGAAGTTTGAGTTTAAATCATTATTTGATTTACAATCTGCTTTTCCAGACGAACAGTCATGTATTGACCATTTAGAAAATATGATTTGGGGCGATGTGATTATCAGCCCTTTTGATGCTACCTCAAAGGTCTACAAATGTAAAGGTAACAAATACCGTTGTAAAAATACTGGAAAATACTTCAATGTCAAGACTGGTACTCTTTTTGACAATACTAAAATTGAACTTCGTAAATGGTTTATGGCAATTTGGCTTGTGACTTCTCACAAAAAAGGAATCTCATCTGTACAATTATCAAAAGATATTGGTGTTACGCAAAAAACAGCTTGGTTCATGCTGGAACGTATCCGTAAGTGTTTTAGTTCTGAAAACAACAATAGTCTTGATGATGTTGTGGAAGTTGATGAAACCTACATAGGTGGTAAAAACAAGAACCGTCATAACTCCAAAAAAGTCAAAAATGCTCAAGGGCGTTCATTGAAAGACAAATCTGCTGTAGTAGGCATGGTACAACGTCAAGGTAAAGTTAATGCTCATCATGTTCCAGATACAAAGACGAAAACATTGACTGAACAGATTGTCAAATACGTAAAGGAAACAGCTCAACTTTACACAGATGAATGGCTGGGTTATAATAAAGTGGCTAAGATGTATAATCATAACTTTGTTAATCATGGAATTAGTGAGTATGTGCAAGGTGATGTTTATACCAACACGATTGAAGGCTTTTGGGCTGGATTGAAACGTGGAGTATTAGGAATTTACCATTCGTGGTCTAAGAAATATCTTCAAGACTATGTAGATGAATTTGTTTTTCGTTATAATACTCGTGACTATTCGGATAGTGAGCGTTTTAATCTCCTGATTTCAAATGCCTGTGTTCGAACTAAATACAGGGAGCTGATTTATGGCTACTAATACATTACATGACCTACATTTTGAATTGGAAAGGTCTATCGCTCGTAGAGTTGATAGTAAGCTGATTGGTTATCAGGTCAGCCTTTCAGATGGTTTTTACAATAAATACACCAAACTCTGGGATAAGACCTATTCCTTTGATTTTGTTACTGAACATCGCTCTTTTTATACTCAACTGACAAAACGTTGTGTTTATGATGTACTTGGAGATAGTCAAAAGAAAATTGACAGAAAGGCTATTGCCAAACAAATGGCAGAGTTAGAAGCCTTGGTTGATATTGCAGAAAGTAAAGAGGAGTTTCAGAACTTTTTTGAGAAAAAATACAGTCTCAAATTTCCTGATTTGAACGATTGCATTTATCAGAAGAAAAAAGAGTTATCTGATTTTGACAAAAAACTTTGGATAGCGATGCACTATAACCCTAGAAAAGATGAGGGGAAATAATAATGACAACATGGTACGATTACATGGTGAGAGCTAGTGAACATGCTGGAAGTGACGGTGATTTGTGGTTTCGCTATCTTTATAAGGTCATTAAAGATGAGGAGACTAAACTAACTACTGATGATGTAGAGCAATTGTTGAAAAATCCTACCTTAACACCTTTCCAAAAAATAACTCTTCAAGATGCTTTAACAGAAGGTACACACACAAGAGAACACGTCTTGCAGGCAAACCGTAAAAGTCAGCCAAAAGATATTTTGAAACTCTTTAGAGAGGGTAACTATGGATAAGAAAGTTTTATTTGAAGCTCTGGATACAGAATTAGCTAAGGAAAATATCAGCCTTGAGATTATCTGTGTTGGCGGCTTTGTCCTTGAATACTACAACCTTCGAGGGACACAAGATATTGATGCTTTTTATCAAGAAGATGCTAAAATCAGAAGCATTATTGAGAAAGTTGGCGATGATTTTGGTGTGAACGAACCTGAAGAATTATGGTTGAATAATAACGTTGCCAATATGAATAGAGTACCGCCACGGTCAATCTGTGAGAAGGCTTTTAGCTATTCAAATTTGACTGTTTTTGTACCGCCATTATCCTACATTCTTGGTATGAAGCTAGAAAGCGGACGAGATAGGGATAGACAAGATGCAGGAGATATTATTAAGTTAGTCAAAATCCGTTCCATAAAAGATGTTACCAACAAGCTCAAAGAATATGGTTTTCAACCAGACCTTTCATTGATATTGGAAGTATTTGAGATAGCCTATGGTATGGAATGGTTATCAGAATACATGACCGAACATCCAGATGAATTGAGATAAACTAAAAGACGATTTCCTTTTGGAAGTCGCCTTTTTTTGATATTCTTGAAAGCTCTATATATTGTGTATAGTGTAAACAGGTATATAGTTCCCAAAATTTTTATCGTAGATTAGATGAAAGTTTTAGAGTGCTTGGTGATAAAAGTGAGGATATACAGATAAAACAGCCATTTTTTGGTGATAAAGAACTAGAGACTGCCTATCACAAGAAATATCCTACGATTTATCATTTACGAAAACACTTAGCTGATGCAGATAAAAACTCTCCCGTAGCCGATATTCGTGAAGTTTACATGGCCTTATCACATATTTTAAAGTATAGAGGACATTTTTTAATGTTAGATAAGATTAATCCTAATAATATCAATATGCAAAACTCTTGGATTGATTTCATTGAATCTTGTCAAGAAGTTTTCGATTTGGAAGTCTCTGAAGAATCTAAAACCATAGCAGCCATATTTAAATCCAGTGATAACAGACAAGAAAAAGTTAAAAAAATACTACCCTATTTTCAACAAGAGCTTCTTAAAAAAGACAAAAGTATTTTCAAACAACTATTACAGTTATTATTTGGTTTAAAAACGAAATTTAAAGATTGTTTTGAATTAGAAGAAGAACCAGATCTTAATTTCTCCAAAGAAAACTATGATGAAAATCTAGAAAATTTTCTTGGCTCATTAGAAGAAGATTTTTCCGATGTATTTGCTAAACTAAAAGTTTTACGTGATACTATACTTCTATCTGGTATGCTAACATACACTGGAGCAACTCATGCCCGTTTTTCTGCTACTATGATTGAAAGATACGAGGAACACCGTAAAGATTTGCAACGTTTCAAATCTTTTGTTAAACAAAATCTATCTGAACAAGATTACTTAGATATTTTTGGCAGAAAAACACCAAATGGATTTGATGTAGATAAAGAAACAAAGGGATATGTTGGATATATATCTAACAAAATGGTATTAACTAATTCGCAGAAACAAAGAACGATACAACAAAATTTTTATGATTATATTAATGGGAAAATCACTGGTATTGAAGGGGCAGAATATTTTCTTAATAAAATATCAGACGGAACCTTTTTAAGAAAACTCCGTACATCTGATAATGGAGCTATCCCTAATCAAATTCATGCTTATGAGCTAGAAAAGATTATAGAAAGACAAGGAAGAGATTATCCTTTTCTACTAGAAAACAAGGATAAATTACTATCTATCTTGACATTTAAAATCCCTTATTATGTTGGTCCTCTGTCAAAAGGAAATAATAGTAGATTTGCTTGGATTAAACGAACGATTAGCCGAGATATTTTAGATGATAACGATGAAGATACTAGAAATGGTAAAATACGTCCTTGGAACTATCATAAACTGATAAATATGGATGAAACTAGAGATGCATTCATCACCAATCTAATAGGGAATGATATTATTCTCTTAAATGAAAAAGTTTTACCAAAACGTAGTTTGATCTATGAAGAAGTCATGCTCCAAAATGAATTAACTCGGGTCAAGTATAAAGACAAATATGGGAAAACTCACTTTTTCGATTCTGAGCTCCGACAAGAAATAATCAATAACTTATTTAAAACGAGTAGTAAACGTGTTAGTTCTGCAATACTCCTTGATTACTTGGAGAATTACACAAATTTACAAGCGGTTGAGATTGTTTCAGGAATTGAAAAAGGCAAATCCCTTAATTCGACTTTAAAAACATATAATGATTTAAAAACTATTTTTTCAGAGGAGCTACTCGATTCTGAAATCTATCAAAAAGAGTTAGAAGAGATTGTCAAAGTTATTACTGTTTTTGATGATAAAAAATCTATTAAAAACTACCTTACAAAATATTTTGGACATCTTGAATTTTTAAATGAAGAGAGAATTAATCAACTCTCAAAATTACGCTATACTGGCTGGGGACGTTATTCAGCCAAGTTATTATTAGACATTCGCGACGAGGATACAGGTTTTAATTTAATGCAGTTCCTTCGAAACGATGATGAAAATCGTAATTTATCTCAGCTCATATCTGATAGCACTTTATCCTTTGATTCTGCTATCAAATCCATTCAATCTAAATCAGCTGTTGAAGATGATGTATTTGACGAAATTAAAAAATTGGCCGGTAGTCCATCTATCAAACGAGGAATTTTAAATAGTATTAAAATTGTTGATGAGCTAGTTCAGATTATAGGATATCCACCTCAAAATATCGTCATTGAAATGGCTCGTGAAAATATGACCACTGAAGAGGGGCAAAAAAAATCAAAAACTCGTAAAACTAAATTAGAATCTGCACTAAAAAATATTGAAAATAGTATATTAGAAAATGGCAAAGTTCCTCATTCAGATGAAGAATTACAATCTGAAAAATTATATTTATATTATCTTCAAAATGGGAAGGATATGTACTCCTTGGATAAAAAAGGAAGTCCTGCTCCCTTATACAGAGATCAGCTCGATCAATACGAAGTCGACCATATTATCCCCTATAGCTTTTTACCAATTGATTCGATTGATAATAAAGTATTAACACATAGGAAAAATAATCAAAGAAAGTTGGATAATATACCGGACAAAGAGACAGTTGCTAATATGAAACCTTTCTGGGAGAAATTATATAATGCCAAACTAATTTCTCAAACGAAATATCAAAGATTAACTACTAGCGAACGAACTCCTGATGGTGTTCTGACCGAGAGCATGAAAGCCGGCTTTATTGAACGTCAATTAGTTGAAACACGACAAATTATAAAACACGTTGCGCGCATACTAGACAATCGTTTTTCAGACACCAAAATCATTACTTTAAAATCTCAACTAGTTACCAATTTTAGAAAAACTTTCCATATTGCCAAAATACGTGAATTGAATGATTATCATCATGCTCACGATGCTTATCTAGCTGTTGTTGTAGGACAAACTCTTCTTAAAGCCTATCCCAAATTAGCTCCCGAATTGATATACGGTCTCCATGCTCACTTTAATCGGCATGAGGAAAACAAAGCAACGATAAGAAAACATCTCTATTCTAACATCATGAGATTCTTTAATAATCCAGATTCCAAAGTTAGTAAAGACATTTGGGATTGTGGTAGGGACTTGCCCGTCATAAAAGAGGTCATCTACAATTCTCAAATCAACTTTGTCAAACGAACAATGATTAAAAAAGGAGCCTTTTATAATCAAAATCCTGTTGGAAAATTTAATAAACAGATTGCTGCTAAGAATCGCTATCCACTAAAAACAAAAGCTACTTATTTAGATACCTCCATATATGGAGGTTATGGGCCAATGAATTCTGCCTTATCTATTCTCATAATCGCAGAACGGTTTAATGAAAAGAGAGGTAAAATAGAAACTGTAAGAGAATTCCATGATATTTTTATAATTGATTATGAAAAATTTAATAGTAATCCACTTCAATTCTTAAATGATGTTTCGGAAGGTGGTTTTCTTAAAAAGAATGATCTAAACAGTGTTCTAGCCTTCTATAGAATTCCAAAATATTCACTAATGCAGAGAACAGATGGCACAAGGATACTATTTGAAAGCAAGTCAAATCTTCATAAAGTCACCCAATTTAAATTAACAAAAACTCAAAATGAACTGTTTTTCCATATGAAACGACTTTTGACTAAATCGAATTTGATGGATTTGAAATCTGAAAGTGCAATAAAGGAAAGCCAAAATTTTATACTCAAACACAAGGAAGAATTTGATAATATTTCGAACCAGTTATCGGCTTTCTCACAAAAAATGTTGGGCGACACTACATCGTTAAAAAATCTTATAAAAGGATATAATGAGAGAAAGATTAAAGAAATTGATAGTAGCGAGGAAACCATCAAATATTTTTATGATAATTTCATTAAAATGTTTAGCTTTGTCAAAAGTGGTGCTCCAAAAGATATAAATGATTTCTTTAATAATAAGTATACAGTCGCAAGAATGCGTCCTAAACCAGACAAGAAATTGCTCAACGCCACCCTCATCCACCAATCCATTACTGGCCTCTACGAGACTCGGATTGACTTAAGCAAACTGGGAGAAGACTAATGGGATGGAGAACCGTTGTTGTCAATACACACTCTAAGCTCTCCTACAAGAACAATCACTTGATTTTTAAAGATGCCTCTCGGACAGAATTGATTCACCTGTCCGAGGTGGACATCCTGCTTTTGGAGACGACGGATATCGTTCTCTCCACTATGCTGATAAAACGCTTGGTGGATGAAAATATTCTGGTCATTTTTTGTGATGATAAACGCTTGCCAACGGCCTACTTAATGCCTTACTATGGTCGACACGATTCCAGTTTGCAACTCTCTCGGCAAATCACATGGTGTGAAGAGGCTAAAGCACAAGTTTGGACAACCATCATTGCACAAAAAATTCTCAATCAGGCTTTTTATCTAGGGAGTTGTGGTTTCCTGGAAAAGAGTCAGTCCGTCATCGATCTCTATCATGGATTGGATTTGTTTGACCCAAGTAACCGTGAGGGACACGCAGCACGTATTTATTTCAACACCTTGTTTGGAAATGATTTTAGTCGTGAGCAAGATAGTGATGTCAATGCTGCCTTGGACTACGGTTACACCTTGATTTTGAGTATGTTTGCGCGTGAGATTGTATTGTCTGGTTGCATGACTCAGTTTGGCTTGAAACATGCTAATCAGTTTAATCAATTCAACCTAGCTAGCGATATTATGGAGCCTTTCCGTCCGATTATTGACAGAATCGTCTATGAAAATCGAAGCAGTTCTTTTGTCAGAATCAAGCGAGAACTTTTTACCATTTTCTCAGACACCTTCCACTACAATGGCAAAGATATGTACCTGTCCAATATCGTCAGTGACTATACTAAGAAAGTCATCCAAGCTCTCAATCAACCCGAGAAAGGAGTTCCTGAGTTTAGGATATGAGTTATCGATATATGCGTATGATTTTAATGTTTGATATGCCCGTTGATACCGCAGAGGAACGCAAGGCCTATCGGAAATTTCGGAAATTCCTCATAGATGAGGGATTTATCATGCACCAATTCTCCATCTATAGCAAACTTTTGCTCAACAACTCTGCTAATAACGCCATGATTGAGCGACTCAAAACTCACAACCCTAAAAAAGGAAACATTACTCTCTTAACCGTTACAGAAAAGCAATTTTCTCGCATGATCTACTTAAATGGCGAGCGAAATACCAGTGTAGCAAACTCCGATGCACGTTTAGTCTTTCTAGGAGAGGAGCCTAGAGATGAAGATTAATTTCCCATTATTAGATGAACCATTGGCTATTGAAAATGCAACCTTTTTAGTCCTGGAAGACCAGTTTACCTTTTCGACTATCGTCAAGCAGTTCTACCAGTACACTGATGATGGAGAGTTAAAGTTGTTTGATAGAAATCTAAAAGCTCTGAAAGAGGCCGAGTTACTAGTGATAACGGATGTCTTAGGATACAATCTCAACTCACCCGCCATGCTCAAGTTGATACATGCAGATCTTGAAAATCAGCTCAATGACAAGCCCGAAGTCAAATCCATGATTGAAAAGCTGGTTGCTACGATTACAGAATTACTGGCATTTGAGTGCTTGGAAAATGAATTGGACTTGGAGTATGACGAAATCACCATTCTAGAGTTGATCGATGCTCTAGGGGTCAAAGTTGAAACTCTGAGTGATACACCTTTCGAAAAGATGCTAGAAATTGTCCAAGTTTTTAAATATCTTTCCAAAAAGAAACTCCTTGTCTTCATCAATGCGACCGCCTATCTATCAAAGGATGAGTTAGTAAATCTGATAGAGTATATCCAACTCAATCAACTAAGGGTCTTATTTGTCGAACCTCGAAAAGTCTATGATTTTCCTCAATATGTGCTGGATCAAGACTATTTCTTGAACCCTGAAAATATGGTATAATAAGGGTAACAATTGGAGCCCGACGAGCTGAAGTCTGGCTGAGACGAATGGCGCGATTACGAAATTTCGTGAGAAAAATTTTTCTACGAGGTTTTAGAGCTGTGTTGTTTCGAATGGTTCCAAAACAAAGACAAATGCTATTTGGACAGACCGTACGTTTTAGAGCTGTGTTGTTTCGAATGGTTCCAAAACAAGTCTCTACGATAGCTTGATAGGTTATGAGTTTTAGAGCTGTGTTGTTTCGAATGGTTCCAAAACCACTGTCCCCACCTTCTTCTAATAAGTCTAGTTTTAGAGCTGTGTTGTTTCGAATGGTTCCAAAACAGTGAGGTCTATCGGAAACATCCATCCTTCGTTTTAGAGCTGTGTTGTTTCGAATGGTTCCAAAACCAAAATCAGAACAAGCTCATTTGTATTTGAGTTTTAGAGCTGTGTTGTTTCGAATGGTTCCAAAACCCAACAATTGTTCAAGACGAACATTTAAATGTTTTAGAGCTGTGTTGTTTCGAATGGTTCCAAAACCTCGAGCATGGCTTGATGGTTACGAGATTCGTTTTAGAGCTGTGTTGTTTCGAATGGTTCCAAAACGTCTATTGCTAGTGCGCTTCCGCAGTTGCTGTTTTAGAGCTGTGTTGTTTCGAATGGTTCCAAAACATTAACTATTATTAACGAGCAGGAAGTTCTGTTTTAGAGCTGTGTTGTTTCGAATGGTTCCAAAACTATCAAAACGCCATAGACACGATCAACTTTGTTTTAGAGCTGTGTTGTTTCGAATGGTTCCAAAACAGTTCCTGCCAATTCTTTGAAAGCAGAACTGTTTTAGAGCTGTGTTGTTTCGAATGGTTCCAAAACACAACCTACAGAATCGAGGTATTCACAAGTGTTTTAGAGCTGTGTTGTTTCGAATGGTTCCAAAACGGTGTACCGTGATATAATATAATCAAGATAGTTTTAGAGCTGTGTTGTTTCGAATGGTTCCAAAACTTCGAAGTGGAAGTAGATATTGAATAATGTGTTTTAGAGCTGTGTTGTTTCGAATGGTTCCAAAACGCCTGTCTTTTCAGGCAACAAGACAGACATGTTTTAGAGCTGTGTTGTTTCGAATGGTTCCAAAACAATCCATATTGTAAAAGTAACAAGTGGATCGTTTTAGAGCTGTGTTGTTTCGAATGGTTCCAAAACACACGTTCATTCAGGTAATCTCTAACATCAGTTTTAGAGCTGTGTTGTTTCGAATGGTTCCAAAACCTATTAAACGTCACAGTAGTAGACGCTTGAGTTTTAGAGCTGTGTTGTTTCGAATGGTTCCAAAACCACATCAGTTATCGTTGATGAAAATGATGTGTTTTAGAGCTGTGTTGTTTCGAATGGTTCCAAAACAGCGTTCTGCGTACTCTATAAGCACTGCAAAGTTTTAGAGCTGTGTTGTTTCGAATGGTTCCAAAACTTCGAAGTGGAAGTAGATATTGAACAATGTGTTTTAGAGCTGTGTTGTTTCGAATGGTTCCAAAACTTGTATTATATAAATATAGAAAAACGAAAGGTTTTAGAGCTGTGTTGTTTCGAATGGTTCCAAAACTTCGAAGTGGAAGTAGATATTGAACAATGTGTTTTAGAGCTGTGTTGTTTCGAATGGTTCCAAAACTTGTATTATATAAATATAGAAAAACGAAAGGTTTTAGAGCTGTGTTGTTTCGAATGGTTCCAAAACTTCGAAGTGGAAGTAGATATTGAACAATGTGTTTTAGAGCTGTGTTGTTTCGAATGGTTCCAAAACAATTTGAGGTGCGAGCTGGTTCTATCCGTCGTTTTAGAGCTGTGTTGTTTCGAATGGTTCCAAAACTAATGATTGTAGCCACTCCTTCACCTTGGCGTTTTAGAGCTGTGTTGTTTCGAATGGTTCCAAAACGTAAGATTGTTTTTGAAACAGTCAGATTAGTTTTAGAGCTGTGTTGTTTCGAATGGTTCCAAAACTTAGGGTGGTGGAGAAATCCAGGAGAGGAGTTTTAGAGCTGTGTTGTTTCGAATGGTTCCAATCTACATAAAAAGCTACTCAAAAAATGAGTAGCTTTTTAACTATCCCCCCTACACATAGCTCATTCCCTTATAGCATAGGAAAACGGCTAGTACGATAAAAAGTACAGTTGCTCCGATTCGCTGACCAGGGCTATACATCCTTTTTTCCCATTTGACTGGGAAGATGACTGCTAGAAAGGCACCTCCTACTGCGCCACCGATATGGCCTGCTAGGCTGATTCCTGGAATCAGAACACTTCCAATGATATTTATCACGAAAAGTGTCAGATAGGATTGCCCCAACTGCTGGATATAGGGGTTGCGAGTTGCGTAACGCAAGACGATAATCGCAGCAAATAGCCCGTAAAGAGAAGTGGAAGCGCCTGCTGCTACAACTTTCGGTGTGAAAGCAAAAACAAAGAGATTGCCCATCATTCCTGATAAGAGATAAAGAAAGAAGAACTGCTTGGAACCGAAAATCTCCTCCACCTGTCGTCCAAGAAAGTAGAGCGAAATCATATTGACAATAAAATGCTCCCATCCGATATGCACAAATATAGCCGAAAAAAGGCGCCAAATCTGCTCAGGGAACAGACGAATGATCGGTCCATACATAGCTCCAAACTGAAACAGAGTTTTTACATGGTCAAAGTTGATACCCGTAGTAATCAACATCAAGAGAAATACCAAAGCTGTCATTAGGAGAAAAAGACTAGTAACAGGGTAACGTTTATCAAAGATTTCCTTCATAGATTAGCACCTCCTGGACGGGAATATCGTGGTCTTCCGAGTTAAATTCTTGAACTTGAAAAGGATAGATTGTGCTCAGGCTATGCCCAGCAAAATTCTCCAAATAACGGTCATAGTAGCCCCCGCCATATCCGATCCGATAGCCCTCTCTTGTAAAAGCCAGCCCCGGAACATGAATCAAATCAATCTGAGAAGTATCCACCACTTCCAAGTTCCCTTGGGGTTCCAGTAAACCAAAGGAAGTTTTTACCAACTGTTGTGGATTGTAAACCACAAACTCCATGCGCCCCTTTGGATAAGTTTTGGGTATCAGAACCTTCTTGCCATCTCTTAACGCCTGCTTGATTAGTTCCTGCGTTTGAAATTCGTGCGGAAAAGAGAGATAGGTTGCGATGACCTTGGCTTCTTGGTAAAAGGAGTGATTCAAAAATCGTTTTGTTAAAGCTCGATCCATAGCAATTTTTTGTTTCTGAGGAATGGCCTTCATTTCTTGCAAGACTTGCTTGCGTAATTTCGATTTCATAGCTAAGCCCTCTACTCCGCCACTTTCTTTTTGAGAAAACTAGAAACCGACTCAACACCAACAGCTAAGGCTTCTTCCTTGGGACTCATCTGAGGGTGATGAAGGGCGTAGGGACTATCGATACCTAGCCAAAACATAACGCCATCTACCTTCGAAAGGAGATAACCAAAGTCCTCACCAGTCATAGCAGGCTCGATATCAATCAACTCGACTCCCTCTTTTTCTTCAAAGAAATCCATCAGTTCACGCGCCAAGGCTGGATTGTTCTCAACAGGTAGGTAACCCCCTTGTTTGAGTTCCACTTCGACTTCCATGTCAAAGGCAGCTGCAACTCCTTCTGCAACTGTCTTGACTCTCTTTTGTACTAGTAGGCTCATATTCTGGGTCAAGGCGCGAATGGTTCCATGCAAAAAGGCTGTATCTGTGATGACATTGTTGGTGGTTCCAGCCTGGAAAAGGCCAAATGTCACCACTGCTCCCTCGATTGGGTTGACATTGCGGCTGACCACTGACTGCACTTGGGTCACAAAGTAACTAGCAGCCACCAAGGCGTCATTGGCTTCATGCGGAAAGGCTGCATGTCCCCCTTTTCCTTTGAAACGAATCTTCACCTCACAGGTTCCAGCAAAGAGTGTATGGGTATTGGTAGCAATCTGTCCAACCTTTAGATCCGGACGAACATGGAGACCATAAAACTGGTCTGGCAACCAATCTCTAAAAGCACCATCCTCATACATGAGCATACCACCCGCTTCATTTTCTTCAGCAGGTTGAAATAGGAAGAGCAGATTATTCTTGGGTTGCTCCTCAAGGGCGCGCTCTAAACAGCCCAAGGCAATGGTCATATGAAAATCATGGCCACAGGCATGCATGCGACCTTGGTGTTGAGAGGCGAAAGGCAGACCTGTTTGTTCGACAATAGGCAGACCATCAATGTCTGTTCGCCAACCAATGGTTCGTTCCGGCTGACTTCCCTGCAGGTAGACCAAAATTCCTGTTCGCCAAGTACGAATTTGAATAAAGTCCTTGCCCTTAATCAATTTCTCAATCACATCCAGCAAATAAGCATGAGTCTTGAACTCCTCCAAACCAATCTCTGGAATCTGGTGTAAATCTCGTCTAGTCTGAATCAAATCTAACATCTATCGATCCTCCTTTTGATAGAAGAAAGAGGCTGGAAAAAGGGTTCCGCCTCTTTCTTACTTTTACAATTACAAGGTGCGAAGCGCATCCTCTAGCGCTGTTTTTTGTTGGGTTTGGGCATCAATTTCTTTGATGATACGAGCCGGAACACCTGCTACAACCACATTTTCTGGGACATCCTGGGTAACGATAGCTCCTGCCGCAACGACCGAACCACTGCCGATTTGGACTCCTTCGATAACCACGGCATTGGCACCGATAAGAACATTGTCTCCAACACGAACTGGTTCAGCGCTAGCTGGCTCAATCACACCCGCCAAAACTGCACCTGCACCAACGTGGCTGTTTTTCCCAACGATGGCACGGCCACCAAGAATGGCACCCATATCAATCATGGTTCCAGCACCGATTTCAGCACCGATATTGATAACAGCTCCCATCATGATAACAGCATTGTCACCAATTTCCACCTGGTCACGGATAATAGCACCTGGCTCGATACGAGCGTTGATCGCACGCTTATCTAGCAAAGGAACTGCAGAATTACGAGCATCTTGCTCAACAACATAATCTTGATTTTCTACTAAACCTTCAAGAAGCGGAGCCACGTCCTTCCAGTCTCCGAATAGGACATTTCCTAGTTTGACAACAGAGCTAGGCACAGCAGTTGCGAGCTGTCCTTCAAAGGTTACTTTAACACTGGTT
Organism: bacterium; assembly: GCA_905221415.1. Lineage (GTDB taxonomy): Bacteria > Bacillota > Bacilli > Lactobacillales > Streptococcaceae > Streptococcus. Next base: position 36,693 of record CAJNDC010000011.1, on the reverse strand, counting down.
TTCTTTTCCGCATTGGCGATAAATTGGATAATTTCTTGAGCGTTCATTTTTGTAGCAGTCATAGGTGCCTCCTGGTTCGTTATAATGATACCTATTCTACCAAAAAAGGCTTCAAATTTGAAGCCTCAACTATCAAATAATCATCTTTACCTGGCTTGTTTTGCTTCTTCTACAGATAAGAAAATCATCGGAACGATAATCAACACCATAGCCAAGGCCAAAAAACCATCCATGACCAATCCCAGAAAAAGAACACTTAATAAAGCTGAAGAGAGCGGTTCGCTAGCACTCACCACCGATACAACTAGCGGGGAAACGAGTGACACAGCCTTCATAGATAGAAAGAAGGCAAAAGCAGTACCAAACACGGCAATCGTCAGACAAATCAGCACACTTACCAGATCCACTTGAAAACTTATCCGATAAATAGGGTAAAGGAAATTACTAAAGAGCCCTGCCAGAATCATCCCCCAACCAACAGTCGGAACGAAACCGTAGCGCCGTGCAAAGCGTTGGGGAAGGATAACATTAAACATGACCCCTACTGCACTGAGCAAACCGGTCACTAGAGCCAAAGGTGTCATGGATAACTGGGACAAATCCCCCTTTGTAGCCATCAAAAAAACACCTAGCATGGCAATCAAAACATAGAACACAGCTGTAATCGAAGCTTTCTTCTGGTAAACGATTCGATTGTAAAACAGGATAAAAACTGGGCTGATAAATTGCAAAATGGTCGCTGTCGTCGCATTGGAATACTCAACGCAGAGATAAAAGAAAAACTGCACAGAAAAAATACCTAGAATAGCATAGGCTAAAAAAGGTAGATAATTTTTCTTATCACGCCAGATGTCCAACAAGCGGCTACGCAACTGAAAGGCTGATAGAGCTAAAACCAAACTCCCCGCCACTAGTAAACGCATAGAAGTAATCCATCCAGAAGACACTGGATAATGAGTGAAAAAATACTCTCCTAAAATCCCACAGATCCCCCAGATTAAGCCTGAGAGTAGCGAGTATAGTGTTCCCTTAACAATCTTTTTCTGATAATGATTCATACTCCTATTGTAACACGAAACTAACAAAGAAAAAAGTAGCAACAAGGAGAAATTACTAACCTTGCTGCTACTCTATCTTAACGATTAAATAGACGTGAACGTCCTGAAGAGCCACTCTGAGTATTTCCACTCGAACTTGTTGTTCCCGAACTGCTACTTGAGCTTGGAGGAGTTACTGCAGGAATGCTTCCTAGAATATTCTTCCAAGCATTCTGATAATCTGCATCGCTTCCTCCAATAGCGAAGCGGTAGGTGGTTACTGGCGCCCCTTCTTTAGTAGCCCAGTAACTTGTTACGGTAGAACCGGAAACGTTAACTTCTTTGCCATTAATTGAAACCTTGCCCGGTTTCTCCCCTGTCGACTTGAGAACTTGTGACTTGGTCACACTTGAGTCAAGATTAAAGCGCTCATTCCCCCAAATTCCAGGTTTTGCTTGTTGAATAGCATTAACCAAGTGGGCCATATAGTTGGCATTGCGGTAGTGGCCCGCCCCTTTGGCTAGCGGGCGGTTGTCATCGTGTCCTAACCAGCCACCCAAGGTCAAGCGTGGCGTAGAAAGCATGAGCCACATATTTTCATCTTCATTAGTTGTACCAGTTTTTCCAATCCAGTCGGCGCTAGCGAGGCTTGGATTGATGGTAGCCAAGTCTGTCTGGAAACTTGTGGTAATCCGAGATGAAATAACATCGCGAAGCAAACTTTGCATGATGGTCGCTGTCGCTTTTGAGTAAACTTGGACAGGTTTATCCTTGTGCTCGTATACCACTCGACCATCTGTTGACTCGATCTTCGCAATCATATGTTTCTTATGGTAAACTCCGTTGTTGGCCAGAGTCTGATATCCGTTGGTATGCTGGGCAACTGTAACATCAATTCCTCCGCCCATCGGTAAACTCTCAATACCATATTCTGGGATTTCGTAACCCATTTTTTCCATATAGCCTTTAACATCAACACCCTTCTCTCGAAGTGTACGATAAGTCCAGTAGGCTGGGATATTCCATGAGTAGTTAAGGGCTTCTCCCAATGTCATCATGCCCGTACCAGGACTATTGACATACATGATGGGATTCCCATTTGAGAAGTTGGTAGGATAGTTTGACAAGATACTTGCACTTCCCATCAGACCTTGATCAATGGCAATACTGTAAGCCAATATCGGCTTAGTAGTCGAAGCAGGGGAACGTTTTGTATCGATAGCATGGTTATTCTGATTTTTTTGATAATTGCGACCACCGACAAATCCAAGAATAGCTCCCGTTTGGTTGTCCATGAGGACATTCCCCACCTCAGGCTGGCCTGTCGAATCATCTAGCAGATAGCCGTAGGTCGCAACCGCATTTTGCATCGCAGCATGAACATTTTTATTGATAGTTGTAGTAATCTTATATCCACCATTTTCAATTTCCTTAGTCGCTAAATCACGATAAGCTTTCTGGATGGATTCATTCTTTTGCTCTTGTACAGAAACATTATCTCTCTGAATCAGGTAGTCATACATCCGATCAGTAGCTTCTGCCAAGGTTGCGAAGTAGAGATAGTCACGCGAAGTACCGCTGACACTACCAGATGGTAAGAAGTCTTTCTTAAAATCATAATCCTTGTACTTGTCGTAATCTTCCTGACTTAGAGCCCCTGTCCGGTACATATTATAGAGAACATCTCTAGCCCGTTTGACCCCCAGAGCCAAATCCTCCTCGCTCTTCATACTACCGTCAGATTCATAAGGGGAGTAACTGATTGGGCTCTGTGGTAATCCTGCAATAAAGGCTGCTTGAGGGACCGTTAAATCCGAAGCCTTAACCCCAAAGATCCCTTCTGCAGCTTGCTGGGCACCTGCAATATTCTGACCTTTGTGATTGCGACCAAAAGGAGCTATGTTGAGGTAGGTTGTTAAAATCTCATCCTTACCCATAGCCCGCTCTAAAGCTAGAGCATCAATGATTTCTTTAGCCTTACGAGCTAGAGTAGGAGCATCCCCCACCACTTGCTGCTTGATAACCTGCTGAGTCAAGGTCGAACCACCACTGGATGACCCCAGACCAACAAAAGTTCCCAAGGTCGCACGAATAACGGCCTTAGGCACAACTCCCTTGTGCTCGTTGAAATGCTCGTCCTCTGTCGCAATGATAGCCTTTTTAAGATTATCCGAAATAGCATCAGAAGCGACTGAAGTGCGCAACAAATCGCCCTCAATTGAGGCAATGGTACTGCCGTCAGAATAAGTGATTTCTGAGATAGAGGCAATATCCTTCACTTGCTTGACCAACTCTTCTGCTTGAGGGACCTGGGCCTTGTCAAATAGGGCAACTCCATAACCCATAGCCACCCCAGCACCAAACAGTCCACCGATAAAACCTAGGATAAAGAGAGTGTTAAAGACTATTTTAAACCCACTCAAAACCCTAGCAAAATTAGATCCTGCCTTTCTAACCTTATCAGAAGAGGTCGCTTTTTTATCGATTTTCTTATCTGCTTGTCTTTGTTTCCATTTAGCAGTTAGCTGCTGGAAAAAATGCAGCATTTTTGTTTTTAATTCATTAATTCTTTCTTTCATGAATGTCCTCGCTTTCTCTATTATACCATAAAAGGGAAACTTTCAATAAAATAGCCACTTTCTTCCCTATTCCACTAGGCTATTGTCCGAGTTTGTGATACAATAGGTAGAAACAATATTTTATAAAGGAGAAAAGACACATGCACATTTTTGATGAGCTAAAAGAGCGTGGTTTGATTTTTCAAACGACTGATGAAGAAGCTTTGCGTAAAGCCCTAGAAGAAGGTCAAGTTTCTTATTATACTGGCTACGATCCAACTGCTGACAGCCTTCACCTAGGTCACCTTGTCGCAATCTTGACAAGTCGTCGTTTGCAACTAGCAGGTCACAAACCTTATGCGCTCGTTGGCGGTGCTACAGGTCTCATCGGAGATCCGTCCTTCAAAGATGCTGAGCGTAGTCTCCAAACAAAAGACACAGTAGAGGGCTGGGTCAAGTCTATCCAAGGACAACTGTCTCGTTTTCTTGACTTTGAAAATGGGGAAAATAAAGCTGTCATGGTCAACAACTACGACTGGTTTGGCAGCATCAGCTTCATTGACTTCCTCCGTGATGTCGGAAAATACTTCACTGTCAACTACATGATGAGCAAGGAGTCTGTGAAGAAACGGATTGAAACAGGGATTTCTTACACTGAGTTTGCCTACCAAATCATGCAAGGGTATGACTTCTACGTCCTTAACCAAGAGCACAACGTAACGCTACAAATCGGTGGTTCTGACCAGTGGGGAAATATGACCGCAGGTACCGAATTGCTTCGTCGGAAGGCTGACAAGACTGGTCACGTTATTACTGTTCCACTCATCACAGACGCAACTGGTAAGAAATTTGGTAAATCTGAAGGAAATGCAGTCTGGCTCAATCCTGAAAAGACTTCTCCATACGAAATGTACCAATTCTGGATGAACGTCATGGATGCTGACGCTGTTCGCTTCTTAAAAATCTTTACTTTCTTGTCACTGGACGAGATTGAAGACATCCGCAAACAATTTGAAGCAGCACCACACGAACGCTTGGCTCAAAAAGTCTTGGCTCGTGAAGTCGTAACACTTGTCCACGGTGAAGAAGCCTACAAGGAGGCCCTCAACATCACCGAGCAACTCTTTGCAGGAAATATCAAAAACCTTTCTGTCAAAGAACTCAAACAAGGACTTCGTGGAGTGCCAAACTACCAAGTTCAAGCAGACGAAAACCACAATATCGTGGAACTTCTCGTGTCATCTGGTGTGGTGAATTCAAAACGCCAAGCCCGTGAAGATGTTCAAAATGGAGCCATCTACGTCAACGGCGACCGCATTCAAGACCTTGACTATGTCTTAAGTGATGCAGATAAGTTAGAAAACGAACTAACTGTTATCCGCCGCGGGAAGAAAAAATACTTCGTTCTTACATACTAAAAAAGCAGACTGGAGGCATTTGCCATCCAGTTCTTTTTTTGCTAGACTTAAACTATGAATACAAACCTCAAACCAAAACTTCAACGCTTTGCTACTGCGACTGCCTTTGCCTGCCCTATCTGCCAAGAAAACCTGACCTTGGTAGAGACCAGTCTCAAGTGTGATAATCACCATTCTTTTGACCTGGCAAAATTCGGCTATGTCAACTTGGCACCCCAAATCAAGCAATCTGCCAACTACGACAAGGAAAACTTCCAAAACCGCCAGCAAATTCTTGAAGCTGGTTTTTATCAGGCTATTTTAGAAGGTGTCTCCGACTTACTAGCCACTAAACCATTCGCAAAAACAGTCTTGGATATCGGCTGTGGCGAAGGTTTTTATTCTCGTAAACTCCAAGAAACACACTCTGACAAGACTTTCTACGCCTTTGATATTTCAAAAGATTCCATTCAAATCGCTGCCAAGAGCGAACCCAACTGGGCGGTCAACTGGTCTGTTGGGGACTTAGCTCGCCTTTCTATAAAAAACGCCAGCATGGATATCCTGCTTGATATCTTTTCGCCTGCCAACTATGGAGAATTTCGTCGTGTTCTATCCAAAGATGGTATCTTGATCAAGGTCATCCCAACTGAAAATCACCTCAAAGAAATCCGTCAAATGGTGCAGGACCAGCTGACAAAGAAGGATTATTCTAATCAAGATATCAAGGAACATTTCCAGGAACATTTCAGCATCCAATCAAGTCAGATTGCTTCCTTAATAAAACCTATCACAGTAGAGCAACGCCAAGCCCTGCTTGCCATGACTCCCTTACTCTTTCACGTTGACCAAAGCAAGATTGACTGGAGTCAGTTGACTGAGATTACCATCGAAGCAGAGATTCTGGTTGGGAAAGCATTGTAAGCTAGTTTTGGAGATACTACAAAACCCGCACCTCCTCTTGAGGTGTGGGTATAAATCGCGATTTTTCAACTGTCTATCCGAAAAGTGGAAAAAATTTTAACCTCTCCATTTATTTTCGATTCGAAATAACAAATTTATCAATGAATAATAAGTGAAATGAGGCAAGTGTAATCCCCAAATAGCACCCATGATAAGAGATTTCTTGATGAGTAAGTGGAAAAAGAGTACGATTCCCCGTCAAGAGGGATGCCAAAATCACAAATAGTATCCAAAATAAATCAGTCCATTTATATTTTGAAAAATATTTTTTCCACATAAGAACACCTTCTTTCTTCACCACAATGATATTATAATACTAATTGTAGGCGAATACAAGAAATATGAGGTCATCAACTACGAAGAAGCATGAGACTGAAATACAGTGAAAAACAGGATTTCTAAAACTTCAACGTATCTAGGATTTATCTCTTTTTAGACCAGATTGACCCAAATCCACATCATTCAAAAAAAGCGAATTTCAATCGAAACTCGCTTTTTTACAAAATGTATTAGTATAAATTTGTACCTTAGTTCAAGTGCCAGATATCTTCGTTGTACTGAGCGATTGTACGGTCAGATGAGAAGAATCCTGCTTTAGAAATGTTAACGATGACTTTATCCAACCATGCGTCACGGTCTTCGTAGTCAGCAAGCATTTGCTCTTTCACTTTGATGTAGTCTTCCAAGTCAAGGAGAGTCATGAACCAGTCTTTGTTGATCAATTCATTGTAAAGACGTTCCAAGCGTTCTTTCTTACCTACTGCAAGAACAGCATCGCTCACGATGAAGTCAACCAAAGGTTTGATAGCTTTACGAGCGTAGAATTCGCTTGATTTATAAGCTGCTTTTGCGTAAAGGTCGATAACAGTTTCAGAATCTTCACCAAAGATGTAGATATTATCGTCGCCAACCAACTCAGCGATTTCCACGTTAGCACCGTCCATAGTACCAAGAGTCAAGGCTCCGTTCAACATGAATTTCATGTTACCAGTACCTGAAGCTTCTTTAGAAGCAAGTGAGATTTGTTCTGAGATGTCGCATGCTGGGATCAAGAAGCTTGCTGCAGTAACGTTGTAGTTTTCAACCATGACGACTTGCAAGTGTGGAGCTACAGCTGGGTCGTTAGCAATCACTTCTGACAAGCAGAGGATCAAGTGAATGATGTCTTGGGCAATTGTGTAGGCAGGAGCCGCTTTACCACCAAAGAAGACTGTGATTGGACGAGCAGGGATGTTACCAGCCTTGATATCAAGGTATTTGTGGATCACATACAAAGCGTTCATTTGTTGGCGTTTGTACTCGTGAAGACGTTTGATCTGGATATCAAAGATAGAGTTTGTATTGATTTCCACACCTTGGTGATCTTTCAAGTGACGAGCCAATTTGCGCTTGTTGTGAGCTTTGATGCTTTCCAATTTTTCTTTGACAGCAGCCTTGTCTTCGTATGACAAGAGTTTTTCAAGCTCATCTGCTTCATGGTGCCAACCCTCTCCAATAATCTCATCCAAGTAGTGAGACAGTCTTGGGTTGGCATGCATGAGCCAACGACGGAATGTGATACCGTTTGTTTTGTTGTTGAATTTTTCTGGGTAGATGTCGTAGAAAGCTTTCAACTCTGAATTCTTCAAGATCTCAGTGTGGAGTGCTGCTACCCCGTTAACACTGTATCCGTAGTGGATATCCATGTGAGCCATGTGTACACGGTCGTTTTCATCAATGATTTGAACAGCTGGGTCTTTGTATTCTGCTTTCACACGACGGTCCAATTCTTTGATGATTGGTACCAAGTGAGGAACCACTTCTTCCAAGAATTCAAGAGGCCATTTTTCAAGGGCTTCAGCAAGGATTGTGTGGTTAGTGTAGGCAGTCATGCTACGAACGATAGAGATTGCTTCGTCAAGTTCGATACCACGTTCAGTCAAAAGACGGATCAATTCAGGAATCACCATTGATGGGTGAGTATCGTTGATTTGTACAACTGCATAGTCCGCAAGGTCATGCAAGTTGCTTCCTTTTTCGATCGCTTCGTCGATGATCAATTGTGCACCGTTTGACACCATGAAGTATTGTTGGAAGATACGGAGCAATTCACCTTGCTTGTCGCTATCGTCTGGGTAAAGGAAGAGAGTCAAGTTGCGAGCGATATCTGTCTTGTCAAATTCGATTCCCTCTTTGATGATTGAAGAATCAACTGAATCCAAGTCAAACAAACGCAAGCGGTTTTTAGTAGCTGTCTTGTAACCAGGTACATCAATATCATAAAGAGTAGATGTCAATGTGAAGTGTGCAAATGGCACTTGGTAGCTACGGCTTGAGCGAACCAACCAGTTTTGCTCTGTCAACCAAGCGTTAGGAATCGTTTCTTGTTGGTTGTTTTTAAGAACTTGTTGGAAAAGACCGAAGTGGTAGTTCAAACCAACACCGTCACCATTCAAACCAAGTGTAGCGATTGAGTCGATAAAGCAGGCTGCCAAACGTCCCAAACCACCGTTCCCAAGTGATGGTTCCAATTCTACTTCTTCGATTTCGATCAACTCTTTACCTGCAGCTGCGAGTTCTTTTTTCACATCGTCGTAAAGACCAAGGTTAATCAAGTTGTTTGACAAGAGTTTACCGATCAAGAACTCAGCTGAGATGTAGTAAACTTTTTTCTTACCAGTGTTGACTGGTTTTTGACTGCTAGCAAGCTTGCTGTAGTTGAGAAGAGCAAGGTAAAGCTCTTCATTGCTACAGTCTGCAATGGTTTTATTGTAACGCTTTTGTACAAATTCGTTTAATGGTAACATTTTTGTGTCTCCTGATATTGTCTTATTTCTTTAATTCTACCAAATTTTCATTAATTCGGCGATAAATTGTAGTCAAGTCAAGCAAAGTTTCTTCAACAGCTGGTGTGAGTTGGTCTGCTGTCATACGCCATGACCAGTTTCCGCCAAGAGTAGATGGGTAGTTCATGCGAGCTGCCTCATCTAGTTCTAGCAAATCTTGCATCGTTGCAATGGCCATGAAGCTAACGGATGAAAAGACTGTGCGAAGCATTGCGTGTGGTACTGTCTCGTACTCTTTACGGTTAGTGTAACGCGCCATATACTCACGAGTTGGATCGTCGATCTCATTACGGTACCAACCAAGGACCGTATTGTTATCGTGTGTTCCTGTGTACATAACAGAGTTGGCAGGTGCTAAGTGTGGGCTATCGATACTTTCGTCTTCTGGATTAAAGGCAAATTGAAGAATCTTCATCCCTGGGAAGCCAGTACGTTCACGCAACTCGATAACCTCATCAGTCATGAAACCAAGGTCTTCTGCGATGATGCTTAGCTCACCAAGCTCTTCCTTAACGGCTGCAAAAAGCTTGTAGCCAGGACCTTTCACCCATTTACCAGGGGCTGCTGTATCGGAACCAGCAGGAATTTCCCAGTAAGATTCGAAACCGCGGAAGTGGTCGATACGAACGATATCGTAGATTTTGAAGCTTTCGCGCAAGCGTTCAATCCACCATTTATACCCGTCTTTGTCCATCGCTTCCCAGTCATAGATTGGGTTCCCCCAAAGCTGACCAGTGGCAGAAAACTCATCTGGTGGGCAACCTGCGATGCAAGTTGCTTTACCATTGGCATCTGTCTTGAAGAGATGTGGATTTGCCCACATGTCGCTTGAATCTTCCGCAACGTAGATAGGCATATCTCCAACAATCTCGATGTGGTTATCGTTAGCGTAGGCTTTCAATTTCAACCATTGTTGGAAGAAGAAATATTGAGTCACACGGTGGTAAACCAACTTGTCTGCCAATTTCTCACGGTAGCTTTCAAGTGCTGAAGCTTTGCGAGCACGAGCATCTGCATCTGGCCATTCTGTCCAAGCAAGATTGTCAAAATGCTCTTTAATCGCCATATATTCTGCGAAGAGTTCAAGCCATGATTGGTTGTCTTGAGCAAACTTCTCAAAAGCTTTGACGTCTCCCACTTCCAAGAAACGTTTAACTGCTTTTTCTAAAAGCGGACGACGTGCGTAATAAATCTTCGCATAGTCGACTTCCGATGCATTACTACCAAAGTCAACACCTTTAAGATCGCTAGCTTCCAACAAGCCTTGCTCTACCAAGATATCAAGGTCGATAAAATGCGTATTTCCAGCAAAGGCTGAGAATGATTGGTATGGAGAATCTCCATAGCTGGTTGTCCCCAGAGGGAGGATTTGCCAGTAACGTTGCTTGGTACGAACCAAGAAGTCAACGAAATCATAGGCAGTCTGACCAAATGATCCAATTCCGTATACTCCTGGTAGAGAAGAGATGTGCATCAACACACCACTTTGACGTTTTTTCATAATAGCACCTCATGTGTTTGTTATAAAACGTTGCGCAACAAGGCGCAAACGTTTGCGTTAAGTTAAGTATAGCGTATTTTAAACACAAATGCAAGCGTTTTTAAAAAAATTTTTTGAATTATTTTAATCAAACAAATCTTGTTCCCACTGATATTTTATGAAATGAGCAAAAAAATTTTAAAAGATTTTCTGATTTAAGATAATTCATCCCAAACATCTGCTCTATTTTCTGAAAAATCGAGCCAAATTTACGCAATCGTTTTCCTAATATATTTTCAATTCAAGAGAAAGAAAGATTTAATGTTTTTTCCTATATAAGGGCATTGACAAATGTTTGAAACCTTAAAATTTTTTTAAAAAACTTTTTAAAAACGCTTGCAACCGTTTTCTATTTGTGCTATACTAAGCTCATAAAAGAAAACGTTTGCGTTTTCTAAATAAATTATACTGTTATTCTTTAGGAGGAATACACTATGTCATCTAAATTCATGAAGAGCGCTGCTGTGCTCGGAACTGCTACTCTCGCTAGCTTGCTCTTGGTAGCTTGCGGAAGCAAAACTGCTGACAAAGCAGCTGATTCTGGTTCATCTGAAGCAATGGAAGCAAAAGAACTCACTGTATATGTAGACGAGGGATACAAGAGCTATATTGAAGAGGTTGCTAAAGCTTATGAAAAAGATTCTGGAGTAAAAGTTACTGTTAAAACTGGTGATGCCCTAGGAGGTCTTGATAAACTTTCCCTTGACAACCAATCTGGTAATGTCCCTGATGTTATGATGGCACCATACGATCGTGTGGGTAGCCTGGGTTCTGACGGACAACTTTCAGAAGTGAAATTGAGCGATGGTGCTAAAACAGACGACACAACTAAATCTCTTGTAACGTCTGCTAATGGTAAAGTTTACGGTGCTCCTGCCGTTATCGAGTCACTCGTTATGTACTACAACAAAGACTTGATAAAAGAAGCTCCAAAAACTTTTGCTGACTTAGAAAACCTTGCTAAAGATAGCAAATATGCCTTTGCTGGTGAAGATGGCAAAACTACGGCCTTCCTAGCTGACTGGACAAACTTCTACTACGCTTACGGACTTCTTGCTGGTAATGGTGGTTATGTATTTGGTCAAAACGGTAAAGATCCTAAAGATATCGGCCTTGCAAACGAAGGTTCAATTACAGCTATCAACTATGCTAAATCTTGGTATGAAAAATGGCCTAAAGGTATGCAAGATACTGAAGGTGCTCCAAACTTAATCCAAACTCATTTCCAAGAAGGTAAAACAGCAGCTATCATCGACGGACCTTGGAAAGCTCAAGCCTTTAAAGATGCTAAAGTAAACTACGGAGTTGCGACTATCCCAACTCTTCCAAATGGAAAAGAATATACTCCATTCGGTGGTGGTAAAGCTTGGGTCATTCCTCAAGCCGTTAAGAACCTTGAAGCTTCTCAAAAATTTGTAGACTTCCTTGTTTCAACTGAACAACAAAAAGTATTATATGATAAGACTAACGAAATCCCAGCTAATACTGAGGCTCGTTCATACGCTGAAGGTAAAAACGATGAGTTGACAACAGCTGTTATCAAACAGTTCAAGAACACTCAACCACTACCAAACATCTCTCAAATGTCTGCAGTTTGGGATCCAGCGAAAAATATGCTCTTTGATGCTGTAAGTGGTCAAAAAGATGCGAAAACAGCTGCTAACGATGCTGTAACATTGATCAAAGAAACAATCAAACAAAAATTTGGTGAATAAAAAATTTGTTCAAGGGGGGTGGAATTCAAATCCCCCTTTGAATTTATCAATCAAAAACATATATAATTTAGGTTTTAATTAGAAACCAGTATCCTATGAAAGGAGTTATTATGGAAAAGCAACAGCCTAGTAAAGCAGCCCTGCTGTCTATCATTCCTGGGTTAGGACAGATTTACAATAAACAAAAAGCCAAAGGTTTTATCTTCCTTGGTGTAACTCTTGTATTTGTCCTCTACTTCCTAGCACTTGCAGCACCTGAATTGAGCAATCTCATCACTCTTGGTGATAAACCAGGTCGTGATAATTCCCTATTTATGCTGATTCGTGGTGCCTTCCATTTAATCTTTGTAGTCGTTTATGTACTCTTTTATTTCGCAAATATTAAAGATGCACATACGACTGCTAAACGTATCAATAACGGTATTCCTGTGGCTCGTACCTTCAAGGACTTGATTAAAGGCATTTATGAAAATGGATTCCCTTACCTCTTGATCATTCCATCTTACGTTGCCATGACCTTCGCCATTATCTTCCCAGTTATCGTAACCTTGATGATTGCCTTTACCAACTATGACTTCCAACACTTACCACCAAATAAATTGTTGGACTGGGTTGGTTTGACGAACTTCACAAACATCTGGAGCTTGAGTACCTTCCGTTCAGCCTTTGGTTCCGTTCTTTCTTGGACCATTATCTGGGCTTTAGCTGCTTCTACTTTGCAGATTGTTATTGGTATCTTTACAGCAATCATTGCCAATCAACCATTTATCAAAGGAAAACGTATCTTTGGTGTTATTTTCCTTCTTCCTTGGGCAGTTCCAGCCTTCATCACTATCTTGACATTCTCAAATATGTTTAATGATAGTGTCGGTGCTATCAACACCCAAGTCTTGCCTCTTTTGTCTAAGGTTCTTCCTTTCCTAGATGGAGCTCTTATCCCTTGGAAAACAGACCCAACTTGGACTAAGATTGCCTTGATTATGATGCAAGGTTGGCTAGGATTCCCATACATTTACGTTTTGACCTTGGGTATCTTGCAGTCTATTCCTAACGACCTCTACGAAGCGGCTTACATCGATGGTGCCAATGCTTGGCAAAAATTCCGCAACATCACTTTCCCAATGATTTTGGCTGTTGCAGCTCCAACATTGATCAGCCAATACACCTTCAACTTTAACAACTTCTCTATCATGTATCTCTTTAATGGTGGAGGTCCTGGTACTGTCGGAGGCGGAGCCGGTTCAACTGATATCTTGATTTCATGGATTTACCGTTTGACAACAGGTACATCTCCTCAATACTCTATGGCGGCAGCTGTTACCTTGATTATCTCAATCATTGTCATCTCTATCTCTATGATCGCATTCAAGAAACTACACGCATTTGATATGGAGGACGTCTAAGATGAATAACTCAATCAAACTCAAACGTAGACTGACTCAAACCCTCACTTACCTCTACTTGATAGGCCTATCAATTGTCATTATCTATCCACTTTTGATTACCATCATGTCAGCCTTTAAAGCAGGTAACGTCGCAGCCTTTAAACTAGATACTAACATCGACTTCAATTTTGATAACTTTAAAGGACTCTTCACTGAAACCTTGTACGGTACTTGGTACCTCAATACCTTGATCATTGCCTTGATTACCATGGTTGTTCAAACAAGTATCATCGTCCTTGCTGGTTATGCTTACAGCCGTTACAACTTCTTGGCTCGTAAGCAAAGTTTGGTCTTCTTCTTAATCATCCAAATGGTACCAACCATGGCCGCCTTGACTGCCTTCTTCGTTATGGCACTTATGTTGAACGCCCTTAACCATAGCTGGTTCCTCATCTTCCTCTACGTCGGTGGAGGTATTCCGATGAATGCTTGGCTCATGAAAGGTTACTTTGATACCGTGCCAATGTCTCTTGACGAATCTGCAAAACTAGATGGTGCAGGACACTTCCGTCGCTTCTGGCAAATTGTCCTTCCACTCGTTCGCCCAATGGTGGCGGTACAAGCCCTCTGGGCCTTCATGGGACCTTTCGGAGACTATATCCTCTCTAGTTTCTTACTTCGTGAGAAAGAATACTTTACTGTTGCCGTTGGTCTCCAAACCTTCGTTAGCAATGTGAAAAACATGAAGATCGCCTACTTCTCAGCAGGTGCTATCCTCATCGCCCTTCCAATCTGTATTCTCTTCTTCTTCCTACAAAAGAACTTTGTTTCAGGACTTACAAGTGGTGGCGACAAGGGATAATCTATCCCCGCCACCCTTTTTTCATTTTATACTCTTCAAAAATCTCTTCAAACCACGTCAGCTTTATCTCCAACATCAAAGCTGTGCTTTGAACAACCTGCGGCTAGCTTCCTAGTTTGCTCTTTAATTTTCATTGAGTATTAGCGATTGTTACTGTAAATAATATTTTTGCAACAAACAATTTATCTACTAGACTTGAAATAAAGCACATTTCTCTATATAATAATACTCATATAGAAAACACTTTTAGAAAGATGCCTATGCTTCCATATCCATTCTCGTATTTCTCTAGTATCTGGGGATTTCGTAAACCCTTATCAAAACGTTTCGGTCTCAACTGGTTTCAATTGATTTTTACCAGTATTTTCTTGATTAGCTTGTCTATGGTTCCGATCGCCATTCAAAACAGCTCACAGGAAACGTATCCACTGGATACCTTTATCGATAATGTCTACACTCCACTGACAGATGAAGCGATCATGGATTTGTCGAAGAATGCACAAATCGTAGATGGAAAGCTGAACTACTCAGGAACTAAGAATCAGCAACCTTCTCTTTTGATTGGCCCAAGCCAAAGCAAAGAATTGCCAAAGGACCTACAACTTCATTTTGATACTGAAGAACTCGTCATCAGTAAGGAAAGTAAGGAACTGACCCGCATTCGCTACCACGCGATTCAAACAGAGAGTTTCCAGAGTAAGGAAGAGTTAACCCAAGCTATTTCTAAAGACTGGTACCAACAGAACCGTGTCTATATCAGTCTCTTTCTCGTCCTTGGTGCTAGCTTCCTCTTTGGATTGAATTTCTTCATTGTCTCTCTTGGAGCTAGTCTTCTTCTTTATATCACCAAAAAATCACGCCTCTTTTCATTTAGGACTTTTAAAGAGTGCTACCATTTTATCTTGAACTGTTTAGGATTACCCACTCTGATTACGCTTATTTTGGGACTTTTTGGCCAAAATATGACAACCCTTATCACTGTACAAAACATTCTTTTTGTTCTGTATCTGGTCACTATTTTTTACAAGACACACTTCCGTGATCCAGATTATCATAAATAGGAGATTTTTATGCCCGTGACGATTAAAGATGTGGCTAAAGCAGCAGGTGTCTCACCTTCCACTGTTACCCGCGTCATTCAAAATAAATCAACGATTAGTGATGAAACCAAAAAACGAGTTCGCAAGGCTATGAAGGAGCTCAACTACCATCCCAACCTCAATGCTCGTAGCTTGGTAAGTAGCTATACTCAGGTTATCGGCTTGGTGCTCCCTGATGACTCGGATGCCTTTTACCAAAATCCTTTCTTCCCATCTGTCCTTCGTGGTATCGCCCAAGTCGCGTCTGAAAACCACTACGCTATTCAGATTGCAACGGGGAAAGATGAGAAAGAACGTCTCAATGCGATTTCTCAGATGGTTTATGGTAAACGTGTTGACGGTTTGATTTTCCTCTACGCTGAAGAAGAAGATCCTCTGGTCAAGCTAGTAGCCGATGAGCAATTCCCTTTCCTCATTCTCGGAAAATCTACTTCACCCTTTATCCCTCTTGTTGATAATGACAATGTGCAAGCTGGCTTTGATGCGACAGAGTATTTCATCAAAAAAGGATGCAAACGAATTGCATTTATCGGGGGTACAAAGCGACTCTTCGTAACGCAAGATCGTCTAACTGGCTATGAGTCCGCACTCAAACAACACCAACTTCCGATTGATACCAACTTAACCTACTTTGCGACTGAATTTCTAGAAGAAAAAGGGTATCAATTCAGTGAACTTCTGTTCAATCACGATCCACAGATTGACGCTATCATCACAACTGACAGTCTCCTTGCAGAAGGAGTTTGTGACTACATTAGTAAGCATCAGTTAACTGTTCCTGTCTTGAGTTTCGACTCTGTCAATCCTCGACTTGACCTCGTAGCTTATGTCGATATCAATAGTCTGGAACTTGGGCGCGTTTCCTTTGAAACCATTCTCCAGATCATCAACGATGCTAAAAACAATAAACAGATTTGTTACCGCCAGTTGATTGGACACAAAATTATCGAAAAATAAAGACCAGCCCCAAGGCTGGTCTTTTGAGTATTATTAATTGTCTGTTTCTACGAATCGTCCTAGGATGTGGACATTTTCAGATACAGAGACAAAGGCTGTCGGATCGACCTGTTTCATGATGTGTTTAAAATCATTAAACTCTGCTCGTGTGATAACCGTAATCAAGACTGCTTTTCTCTCATGATTATAGGTTCCTTCTGCATCGTGGATCATGGTTGCTCCACGGTGCAATTTTTTATGGATTTTTGCGATTACCTTGTCAGGATTATTGGTCACAATCATGGCCTGCATGCGTTTTTGCTTGGTAAAGACCGCGTCTGTCACACGACTGGAGACAAAGATGGTAATCATAGAGTAGAGAGCGTATTTCCAACCAAAGGTCAATCCTGCTATCAGCATAATCGTCCCATTCACTAAGAAAGAAATACTACCGACATTTCTCCCTGTTTTCTTTCGAATGGTCAGACTGACGATATCTGTACCTCCGCTAGAAATATTGTTACGGAGCGCAAAACCAATCCCCAAGCCCATGACAACACCTCCAAAAAGGGCATTGATGATGGGATCCTCTGTCAAGGTCACAACTGGCACAAGCTGGATAAAGAGGGAACTCATGGATACTGTGATAAAGGTAAAGATTGTAAACTTATGCCCAATCTGATACCAAGCCAAAATCATCAACGGAAAATTGATAGCATAAAAGGTTAGCGATATCGGAATGTAAAAACCAAACCAGTGATTACTCAAGGCAGAGATAATCTGTGCCAGACCCGTCGCGCCACTGGAGTAAACGTGCCCTGGTTGAAAAAAGAAATTGACTGCTACTGCTGACAAAAAGCCATAAACCAGAGAAGCCGATACTTTCTCATCATATTTTTCCCGAGAGATACTTTGTAAAACTCGTAAGATTTTTATCTGATAAGCAAAGCGGCGCAGATAATAGCGCCACCGCTTAATTCGTTTTGCTTGTTTCATCTTCTTCTACTTGTAAGCTGAGTTCCTCTAGTTGTTTGAGAGCGACTGTTGATGGAGCTTGTGTCATTGGGTCGGTTGCCTTATTGTTCTTAGGAAAGGCAATGACTTCACGAATATTTTCTTCTCCTGCTAAGAGCATCACAAAACGGTCAAGACCGATAGCCAAACCACCATGTGGTGGGAAACCATAGTCCATGGCTTCAAGAAGGAAACCAAACTGGTCATTTGCTTCTTCAGCTGAGAAACCAAGAGCCTTAAACATGCGTTCTTGAAGGTCTTTTTGGTTGATACGAAGACTACCACCACCAAGCTCATAACCGTTCAAGACGATATCGTAAGCAATGGCACGAACCTTAGCCAAATCACCTTCTAATTCGTGAGCGGTTTCTTCCTGTGGAAGAGTGAACGGATGGTGGGCACTCATGTAACGACCTTCTTCTTCAGACCATTCAAACATTGGCCAGTCAACTACCCAAAGGAAGTTGAATTTATCGTTATCAATCAAGCCAAGCTCTTTGGCAATACGTCCACGAAGGGCGCCTAGTGTTGCATTGGCCACTTCAAGCGTATCCGCCACAAAGAGAACCAAATCCTTATCTTCAAGACCAAGCGCTGCAGTCAAGTCTGCTTGGATCCCAGTCAAGAACTTGGCAACTGGTCCGTTTAATTCTCCATCCACAACCTTGACCCAAGCAAGACCCTTAGCACCGTACTGTTTGGCTACTTCGGTCATCTTGTCGATGTCTTTACGTGAGTAGTTGTCTGCAGCTCCTTTGACCACAATGGCTTTAACGGCAGGTGCTTCTGAGAAGACTTTGAAATCAACACCCTTGACCACTTCTGTCAAGTCCTGAAGCAACATGTCAAAACGAGTATCAGGCTTGTCAGAACCGTAAAGAGCCATCGCGTCATCATACTTCATACGAGGAAATGGAAGCGTTACTTCGATGCCTTTTGTTCCCTTCATCACGCGCGCAATCAAGCCTTCTGTAATATTTTGGATTTCTTGCTCACTAAGGAATGATGTTTCCAAGTCGACCTGGGTAAACTCAGGCTGACGGTCTCCACGCAAGTCTTCATCACGGAAACATTTGACGATTTGGTAGTAACGGTCAAATCCAGCATTCATCAAGAGTTGCTTATTGATTTGTGGGCTCTGAGGAAGAGCGTAGAAATGTCCTTTATTGACACGAGATGGCACCAAATAGTCACGCGCCCCTTCTGGCGTTGATTTAGAAAGGAATGGCGTCTCCACATCGATAAACTCCAACTCATCCAAGTAGTTACGGATAGAGTGGGTCACCTTAGCACGAAGCTTAAGGTTTTCTAGCATTTCTGGACGACGAAGGTCAAGGTAACGGTAACGCAAACGTGTATCGTCATTGGCCTCAATCCCATCTTTAATCTCAAAAGGTGTTGTTTTAGCTGTATTAAGCACTGTCAAAGCTGTCACGTTCAATTCAACCGCACCAGTCGGTAATTTATCATTGGCTTGCTCACGCGCAGCGACTTGTCCAGTCACCTCAATGACAAATTCGCTACGAAGACTTTCAGCCGTTGCCATGACCTCTGCAGATACTTTTTCAGGGTTGATAACCAACTGCATGATCCCTTCACGGTCACGAAGGTCGATAAAGATCAAACCACCAAGGTCACGACGACGGCCAACCCATCCTTTCAAGGTCATTTCTTGTCCGATGTGCTCCTCACGAACACGACCAGCATACATACTACGTTTCATGTTTTCTCTCCTCTTTTATTCTGTTACTATTTTACCATAAAAGCGCAGGCTCTTCATGAAAATCAGCAGAAAAGTTTGATTGTCTTTAGAAATCAAAACGAACAGACAAAAAATCCGATGAAAACATCATCGGATTCCCTGATTATGATTCTTAACCTTTTTTACGCTTTTCAGCAATCTCAGCTGCCTTTTTAGGGAGAACAATCTCCGTAGCATAAGCCGAAGCAAAACGCAAGACACCTGCAATAGGCGCAAAGACAACTGCTAGATAGTTGTAAAAGAAGTCGCCTTTAAAGGCATAGGCAAGTGCCCCGATGATAAAGAAGAGAACGACCGCCTGTATCACTGCTAATAAAATTACTCGTTTCATGTGACCTCCTGACTCTATTATAGCATGAGTATCATCAAAAAGCCGATTAAATTATTCAAAGCGTGTAAAGAAATGCTATAAAGAAGGCCTTTTCGACTCACATAAGCCAGACCCAAACTCAATCCTAGACTAGCATAAACTAAAAACTGTTGCAAAGTCCCTGGAAAATGAATCAAGGCAAAAAGCACACTCGATACAAGGAGAAACAGAGCTGTCTGTTTCATGTTGTCCTGCTTAGGAAAGAGATAGCGCGCCAGCATTCCTCTAAAGATGAGTTCTTCCGTCAGAGGAGCAAAGACTACCACCATAAAGAAACCAAAGACAGGCTGTGCGACTGTCAGTTGAGATACGATTTGTTGATTGACTGACGGATCTTCTGGCAAAAAGAACTGGGCTGTAATCGCCACTAGCAAAACCAGAGTAGGCAACCAGATATAACGATTAAAAGCTGTCGTCTGGATGCTAACTTTTTCTGTCTGATACCATCTGTAAACTCCATAAACATAGGCCCCTGACAGGGCGATATAAAGTGGTAAGACTCCAAAGATTGGAGCCCCTAGTCCAAGAGCTGATAACGCCATACTCTGAACCAGACCATAGCCAAAGAAAAAGGATAGAACAGCTAGAAGAGACCAGCCAAGATTTTTAAGTAAGTTCATATAGGCCTCCTACTTTCCTTTATAACTATTTTTCAATACGAAGAGACTAGCTAATCCTAGCAAAAGGACCCATGCTAGCAAAAGACCAAGA
The DNA here is from genome assembly GCA_905221415.1 of bacterium. GTDB lineage: Bacteria > Bacillota > Bacilli > Lactobacillales > Streptococcaceae > Streptococcus. Next base: position 16,518 of record CAJNDC010000011.1, on the reverse strand, counting down.
CTTCTCAAAGATAACTCTCCACCACCTGCTTTTAACAGACTTACCAATGGACCAATGAAAGAATAGTCCAACAGTTTTTGCGCAGTTGCATTTTGAACAGCAAGAGTGGGCAAGAAAGAGAAGGTCAGCATAGGAAAAATACTATACACTTGCGCCTTAGACTGAGTATCTGATACTGCACCGATAAGAATGTTAAGAAAGATAATGCTGATAGTTGCCAGAAGCAGATAGAGACCATAGGTAAGAAAGTAGTTTGTCAAATCAACTTTAAGATATAGAGGGAGAACAACCATCGAAAAAAGCACCACGAGAAGAGGAAGGGCCATCATGCTCAGAGTATACTCCGTTGCTGTCACACCACTTAGTATGAGTGATTTAAGATTGCGTTTTTCCTTATCCTCAGCCATCATAATCGATACCATATAACCACTTCCCATACTCAAGACCATCGTCAAACTCGTAGAGAGGAGAAACATAGTCAGTTCTCCACTCTTGTTTAAGAACTCATTATATAGGATAGCAATACCAAATGGCATTAATAAAGTAGCTAACAAGGTTGAATTACTAATAAGAACTTGTAACCTTAACCAAAGAAGGGCATTTAATTTTCTAAACATCTAACTTTTCTCCTGTCAATCTAATAAAGATTTCTTCTAAAGTCGGTTCACAAGAATGAACAGCTATTAGATTTGTCGTATTCAAATGGGGCAATTCTTCAAAAGGAATCACTTGCTCGCGTCCATCTTGGTAGCGTAAACGGACCTTTTTATCCACATGGTATTTCTGGATAATCTCTTGTGGGCTACCATACTCAATCAAGTTCCCCTTATTTAAAAGAGAGAGTCGATCGCAAAGCAAGGTTGCTTCATTCATATCGTGGGTTGTTAAAAAGATCGTTGTACCAGCCTGCTTCAGTTCCTGTAAAAGAGCATGAATCGATTTTGAGGTGGTAGGATCAAGACCACTTGTTGGCTCATCTAGAAAGAGGATTTTGGGAGCATTTAGAAGATCACGAGCCAAGAACATCCGTTGTTTCATACCTGTGGATAGTTTTTCTGCGATAAGGTTTTTGGCATCTAATAACCCAACTTGATCAAGCACTGTATCTACTCTAGAAGCTTTAAGACCGTATAATTTTGCATAAATGAGCAGATTTTTATAGAGGCTCATCTTTTCATAAAAACCACTGCTATCACTAACAATCCCGATTTGTTCCAAATCATTTGAAGTCAAATTTCGAGAGGGCTTTCCTAGAAGAACGGTCTCACCCTGATCTGCAGCTAACTGCCCCGTCAGAACATTAATCATGGTTGTTTTACCTGAACCTGAGGGACCTAGGAAGCCAAAGATTTCACCTTCTTGAATCTCAAAGGAAATCTGATGCAGAGCTTTCTTGCTTCCAAAACTTTTGCTTACATTTTCAACACGAATCATAGGAACTCCTTTTACTTAAAGTAACGTTTTGTTTTGCGTAGCTGGTCAATATTGATATAAAGATGAATTACAATTAGGATAAGCAAGGCAACCAGCTGGGTTTCTTGCAGGATGGTTGATAGTACAAATAGTAGAATGTAAAGCGCAGGGAGTATGATTTGATTCAACCTAAATAGGGTCAAATAAGCATTCTCCATTTCTGCCTGCTTCTCTCCCTCATCATAACTGTTTAGAAAAGACAAAACTTCTTTTGGAGTCGAGAAAATAGATAGTTTATACTGGCGAATGAGAAAAATTGTTCGCACACAATAATTTGCAACAGCAAAAGAAAAGAACATTAAAACAAGTGAAAAGATGAAAAGATAAACATTCTCAATTACTGGAGAAGTGACAATTACTAAACAGCAAAGCATCGCAATCATCAAAATGTTCGAAGCAACTGTTCCATAGTCCAAGAAGCGATAAGCACTCACATATGCCTTTTCATTAGCCTCTTCCTCTTCTACTGTTTGGTAAATCACGTAAGCTTCACGACCCTTTCGAAGGTAGTACACAGCTAAAGCGAGAGATATTACTCCAACAATTGCAATAAGACCGAAAGAAGTATATAAAACTTGTTCGATTTGAATCTGATTGAATAGTCCTCTTAGAGCGAGACTAAGCATTCCCAGAAAGAAACCTAAAACCCCTGCTCCAATTCCAATCCATTTATGTTTGTGTTTCATTCCTCATCCTCCTCTATACGAAATACCGACTCGACTGGTTCATTGAATATATGTGAAATCTTCAGAGCGATCACAATGGACGGGGTATATTCATCCCTCTCCAGCAGACTGATGGTCTGCCTGGAGACCCCTGCTAGCTTGGCCAGTTCGGTCTGATTGAGACCATCGCGAGCCCGAAGCTCTTTTAAACGATTTTTTAGCATTCCTTTCTCCTTTTCTCTTAATTTGATTTCATTGTAACACATCTTTTTCTTTTTGACAATAATATTTGTCAAAAAGTTTATGATTTTTGTCATTTTGCAAAAGAAAAAGGACAGGAGTAATATCCTGACCAGTTTTAAATACTATTAAAAGCCTAATTTTTCAAAGATTTCTGAGAAATTTTGATTGATAGCATCAAGTGACACTTGAACTTCTTCTCGAGTTTGGTTGTTCTTAACTGTCACTTGTCCGCTTTCGACTTCGCTCTCTCCGAGAGTGATGAGGGTCTTAGCAGCAAAGACATCGGCGGACTTGAACTGAGCTTTGAGCTTCCGGTTGAGGTAATCACGCTCTGCTTTGAATCCTTGTTGGCGAAGGGTTTGTACCAATTCCAAGGCCTTAACATTTGCTCCTTCACCCAAGACTGCGATATAAACATCTAGGGCGTTTTCGATAGGGAGGGTCACACCTTGCTTTTCAAGAATGAGAAGCAGGCGCTCTACACCAAGTCCAAAACCAAAGCCAGCAGTTTCAGGACCACCAAAGTAAGCAACCAAACCATCGTAACGACCACCCGCACAGACAGTCAATTCATTGCCCTCGATCTCAGTGATAAACTCGAAAATCGTGTGGTTATAGTAGTCCAGACCACGCACCATATTGGTATCGATGATATAGTCTACACCCAGATTTTCCAACATCTGACGGACAGCATCAAAATGGGCTTGGCTTTCTTCATCAAGGAAGTCCAAGATAGAAGGTGCATTCTCCACTGCCACCTTGTCTTCTTTTTCCTTAGAGTCCAAGACACGGAGAGGATTTTCTTCCAAGCGACGCTGGCTATCTTTAGACAAGGTCTCCTTGAGCGGTGTTAAATAGTCAATCAAGGCTTGACGGTAAGCCGCACGACTCTCAGGATTTCCAAGAGTGTTAAGATGCAATTTGACACCTTGGATGCCGATTTCTTTCAAGAAATGAGCTGCCATAGCGATGGTTTCCACATCGGTAGCTGGATTGCTTGAGCCAAAACACTCAACACCAATCTGGTGGAACTGGCGCAAACGACCTGCCTGTGGACGCTCATAACGGAACATAGGGCCCATGTAATAGAACTTACTTGGCTTTTGCACTTCTGGTGCGAAGAGTTTATTTTCCACATAAGAGCGGACAACGGGCGCAGTTCCTTCTGGACGGAGGGTAATATGGCGATCACCCTTGTCATAGAAATCATACATTTCCTTGGTTACGATATCCGTTGTATCTCCGACAGAGCGACTGATAACCTCGTAATGCTCAAAAATAGGCGTGCGCACTTCTGCATAGTTATAGCGCTTGAAAATTTCACGGGCAAAGCCCTCAACATACTGCCACTTGGCAGACTCAGCAGGTAAAATATCCTGCGTTCCTTTTGGTTTTTGTAATTTCATAGAGAATCCTCTTTAAACTTAATAGTCTTATTTTACCATAAATAAAGGGATTAAAACAGTAAGAGGAGAAAATCTCAAGAGAGTCTTTTCAGAAAATTCATCAAAAACTTGCCAAATTGTCAGAATTATGAGAAAATAGAGGATATTTATCACGTGGAGGGACTGCTATGAGAGACGATATCAAAATCAATGACCGCGCTTTGGCCTTGCAAGATCAAATTATCGATAAACTAGAGAAGGTTTTTGATACAGATGTGGAATTGGATGTTTACAATCTAGGGCTGATTTATGAAATCAATCTGGATGAAACAGGTCTCTGCAAGATTGTCATGACCTTCACTGACACTGCCTGTGATTGCGCCGAAAGCCTGCCTATCGAAATCGTCGCAGGTCTAAAACAAATCGAGGGTATCGAAGATGTCAAGGTTGAAGTGACCTGGTCGCCTGCCTGGAAGATTACACGAATTAGTCGCTACGGCCGCATTGCCCTTGGGCTACCGCCTCGTTAATACTCTTCAAAATCAAATTCAAACCACGTCAGCTTTATCTCCAACCTCAAAGCTGTGCTTTGAGCAACCTGCGCCTAGCTTTCTAGTTTGCTCTTTGATTTTTATTGAGTATAAGTAGGCAAATCACTTTTGAAGATGAAAAAAAGCAAGCCAAAATGGCTTGCTTTTCTTGTTTATTTTTTACCTGACTTGTCCATATTCCAGAAGTCTGTCACGGCTCCGCGTGAAGCGGATGATACGATGTGGGCATATTTACCAAGGACACCGCGGCTGTAAAGTGGTGGCAAGGTTGTTTCTGCCTTGCGTTTTTCAAGTTCTTCTTCGGATACGGCCATAGAAATTTCTTTGGTATCTTGGTCAACCGTAACGATATCGCCTGTACGGAGGTAGGCAATCGGTCCACCATCCTGAGCCTCAGGAGCGATATGTCCGACAACCAGACCATAAGTACCACCAGAGAAACGGCCATCTGTCAAGAGGGCAACCTTGTCTCCTTGACCTTTACCAACGATCATGGATGAAAGTGACAGCATCTCAGGCATACCAGGACCACCCTTAGGTCCAACGAAACGAACAACGACAACATCGCCATCAACGATTTCGTCTGTCAGAACGGCCTGAATAGCATCTTCTTCTGAGTCAAAGACCTTAGCTGGTCCAACGTGGCGACGCACTTTAACACCTGATACCTTGGCAACCGCTCCATCAGGGGCAAGGTTCCCGTTCAAGATAATAAGCGGACCGTCTGCACGTTTTGGATTTTCAAGTGGCATAATAACTTTTTGACCTGGTGTGAGATCTGCAAAGTCAGCCAAGTTCTCAGCAACTGTCTTACCAGTACATGTGATACGGTCGCCATGAAGGAAGCCATTTGCCAAGAGGTATTTCATAACAGCAGGCACACCACCGACTTCATAGAGGTCTTGGAAGACATACTGACCAGAAGGTTTCAAGTCGGCCAAGTGAGGTACACGCTCTTGGATCGCATTGAAGTCCTCAAGTGACAAGTCAACATTAGCCGCATGGGCAATGGCAAGCAAGTGAAGGGTGGCATTTGTAGAACCACCGAGAGCCATAGTTACAGTAATGGCATCTTCAAAGGCTTCACGAGTCAAGATATCGGATGGTTTGAGACCAAGCTCCAACATCTTAACAACAGCACGTCCTGCTGCTTCGATATCTTCTTTCTTGTCAGCTGATTCAGCTGGGTGAGATGAAGATCCTGGCAGGCTCATCCCTAGAACTTCGATTGCAGTCGCCATGGTATTAGCTGTATACATACCACCACAGCCACCAGGGCCCGGACAGGCATTACATTCAAGACGTTTCACGTCCTCAGCTGTCATGTCACCGTGGTTCCATTTCCCGATTCCCTCAAAGACAGAAACCAAATCGATGTCTTTTCCATCAAGATTTCCCGGTGCAATGGTTCCACCATAGGCGAAAATGGCTGGGATATCCATATTAGCAATGGCAATCATAGAACCAGGCATGTTCTTGTCACAGCCACCGATAGCAACGAAAGCATCGACGTTATGACCACCCATAGCAGCTTCGATAGAATCCGCAATAATATCACGAGATGTTAGAGAGAAGCGCATACCAGGCGTTCCCATGGCAATCCCGTCCGCTACGGTAATGGTACCAAACTGAACAGGCCAAGCACCTGCTGATTTGACACCTTCTTTAGCCAATTTCCCGAAATCATGCAAGTGAATGTTACATGGTGTATTTTCCGCCCAAGTCGAAATCACTCCCACAATCGGTGTTTCAAAGTCCTTATCTGTCATACCAGTCGCACGAAGCATGGCACGGTTTGGTGATTTAACCATGCTGTCATAAATACTACTGCGGTGACGTTTATCTAATTCAGTCATCTTATCCCTCCCATTCAGTTTTTACTATTATAGCACAATTTTCGCATGAAGAACAGAATAAAATTCTTGAATTTTCAGAAAATTCCGATCGACAACTTCTAATTTTTTCATCTTTTTTTGTCAAGTAACTTTACTTTACAAAAAAAATGTGTTATTCTAATATGGTTGATGAAAATCAGTAGATTGAATCGAATTTAAATACCTAAAGGAGAAATCAAAATGGCAGTACCTGCACGTCGCACTTCAAAAGCGAAGAAAAACAAACGTCGTACACACTACAAAGTAACAGCTCCATCTGTAAACTTTGACGAAACTACTGGAGATTACTCACGTTCTCACCGTGTATCACTTAAAGGATACTACAAAGGACGTAAAATCGCTAAAGCTGCATCAGCTGAATAATAGAAGGGAGATACCATGCGCGTAAATATTACACTTGAACACAAAGAATCTGGTGAACGCTTGTACCTTACTTCTAAAAACAAACGTAACACTCCAGACCGTCTTCAATTGAAGAAATACTCACCAAAACTTCGCAAACACGTCGTGTTTACAGAAGTGAAATAGGGATTCACTACACGTCAATAGACGGTAGAAACCTTCATTTAAAGCAATTATTGAGATTTCGAGTTTCAGTATATTGCAATAAAAATCGGCCGAATCACTACCTTTTTCACTACCTTTTTTGAAATAAGATTTTGATTCGGATATGTTAAAAGTAAAAGGAGCTTCATTATGAGGCTCCTTTTTTAAAATTCCAACTAGTTTTAATAAAAAATCTTTTCCAATACTTTCTGAGGAGCCTTAAGCATAAGTAGATGATTTTCTTCTTTGATTTTAGTATGCGGTATAGATATTGACCTACTAGAAAAGATAAACAATTTCTTTATCTTATTCAAGACTAAACAAAGTTCCTTTTCAATATCCAAATTAGAATACATAGAGAGATAAGACAGAGTACTTTGTGTATCAAGAGTAGGAGAATAAACACCGTTTTTTAATATCAAATTGTAATTTAGAATCCGCAATAATTCCAAGTCATCTTTTTCTTCATCAGATAACATATCATCGTAGTATTCTAATAAGTTTTGATAGTGTCTATCCTCTATACAAGAGAAAGTATGTTCAAGTTCTTCTAAAGATGGGATGATATCAAGACCATCTATAACAACAAGATGATTCAATTTAATATTATTACGTTTTAAAAAGGAGATTAACGCAACTGTTCCATATGATGATGTTATAACAACTCCCTCATCGGACAGATTCTTTAGATAATCGCCGATAGTTTTATCAATGTACGCTTCAGCAATATCTTCAAATGAGTTATTTAAAAATTCAATAATCTCATAAGATTTATCATTAAACCTTTCATCTGTTATAATTTTATCCCAAACATGCTTACTCCACCCTAAAGGTGAGATAAAAATACAATCAATCATCCTTTATCCTTTCACTTATAAATAAAAACACTGGGGCTAACAAAATAATCCAAACAATAATAATTTGAAATAAATCACTATCATTCATAGCAACCAATAAATTCTTAAATTGAATTAGATATATAATAACTAAAGGAATCATAAAAATAAAACCAAAAACATTAGACGCTCCAATAATCTTTTTTTCATTTTTCATACCATGAAAATAAAATAGGATTAAATAGTACAAATCCGTTTTAAATGGTATCAACAAGTGGTATATCATTTTTGTATATTGTATAAATAAAATGATAAATAAGATGGTATTATTCGGCATTAAAAATTGTAATATCAATGAGCATACGAAGATTATAAAATTATCCATTAAGATACCCCCCATCATAGGGAATATTCTTAAATTTCTATCTAATAACCAAATACCATTCATCTTACATTCAAAAACCAAAAAAAGTATAAATCTCTGGGATATATTTAATGTAGAATTTACATTTAATAAACGTGCTGATAGATAATGACCACCTTCATGAATACAAGCTAAAATCATTTCTAAGATAAACATAACTATAAATAGCATTATTGGAGTTCTAAAATAAGAAATATCTAAAATGAATACATCTGTGAAATGACTTACTAAAAAACTTAAATTCACTATTAAAAATATTAATGATAAAGTATATATATATTTTATATATTTACTTTTAGGTCTGGTTCCACTATTTTTTAAAACCGACTCTCTGCTACTAACAAAATGTACTAATCCCAATTCACTCAAATCTAAAATTAAATTGTCAACATCTATAAGTTCAAATTTTTTTCTTAATTCTGATATAGAGAATAACAAATGCTGTTCTTGTAAAAATTTAAACATTTCTATGCCTTCTCTATCTAACTCTAAGTATATATCTTTACGAATAAATCCAATTATATTTTCATCTATATTAAGTATATAGTCATCAAATAATAAAAACTGTTTATTCATCTGTTAATTTCCTGACATTCTAAACAAAATTCACTACAAATAATTTTCTCGATATTTAATTCCCATGTTGTCGTATTCATAGTCAACATATGCCCAGAAGCAATGTTTTCTGAATAACCAGTTAAAATTTTTACAATTTCTGTTGAAATGATTCCTGCTAAAACTCCTCCAACAAATATAGTTGTAGTGTTAAAATCTGAATAACTATTACCTCTAATATTATTTACATACTCTTTGTTAATATCACTTGCTTTAAGGTCTTCTTGAAATAAGCACCTATAACAAGGTTGCTTGGGCAAAGAGTAATCAAAATAAGTGTAAGTTATAGAGTCCCCCCAGACCCCCCCGCTAATGATTTTCTTTTTTTGACGTTTACATTCATCATATACCCAAATAGAAGAATCAATTATAGGTTCATCTAATGCCAAAATAACTATATCAGCAGAAGATACAATATCCCTAATACTATCTTTAGAATCCACGTATATATTGCGAAAGTCATATTTCAGGTCGGAGTTTATTTCATGTAAATTTTCTTCTAAGGCCTCATTTTTTAGTTTACCTATATCTTTTTCTTTAAAAATAACTTGCCTATTTAAATTAGATTTTTCTAGTACATCAAAATCTAAACCTGATATTTTTCCAATTCCAAGCTGTGCTAACTGTTGAATAATAAGAGAAGAACCACCTAAACCTAGAATGCAAATTTCTGATTTTTTTAATATGTTTTGGAGTTCCACTTTATGTCTATTGTTAAACAAGCTAAAAAAGAGAGTGTTAGTGAAATATCTATCTTTTTGAATTTCTTCCGTCAGGAAACCTACATCCACTAAGTCTTCTATTAATTCATGTGCTTCATCTATGGATAAATCTAAATCTTTTTGAATAATTTTACTCAGTTCTTCTAGTTCTATACTATTACTATTGTTAAACAGTTTTAATACATATTCAGTAAAATCAACGTCAGCTATTTCCACAAAACTATTATTGTATTTATAAAAATAACTTTTCCCCATTTTAAAAATAGGATGAACAACTGTGTTTAAAATCAATTTCATATCATACCTCAACATAAAGGAAAAAGAGCCTTCTTCAGCAGAAGAACTCTTTTTTTAAGTTACCAACGATGACAAATCATCAAAGCTTTGACATCGGACAATTTTTTAATAGTAACTTTTTTCTTAGGTGTAGCAGTTTTTTTCATCTGCATTCTCCTCCAATAAAATATTTTTGGTAAACGTTTACATTTTTTATTTTATCAAACTTTCATATGCTTGTCAAGCATTAAATAAAAAATATTTAGAATATTTAGAACCATTTATTTTGTAATTATTTTAGGGAATTAGGTAGTTTCCTTATCATATTTCGCCCTCCTCTCTTAGTTTATTCCAAGTCTCATTCTTATTTTTATGAGTATCATACAGCGATTTTATATAATTTTGTCCAGCCTTAATAATACCACGCTGAAATTCTAGTTCTGCCTCAAAAATTTTATCTTCTCTATAAGGCGCATAAACTGTATCATATACCAGTTCACGTTCAATCAAAGAGTCTAATTTTGATACATCTTTTTTTACAATGGAGTAAACTCTGTGTCCAATTGATTCTTCGATTGGCAATTTATGCTCTCTGACTACTTTTAAAAATAAGTTGATAATATCATCGCTTCCAAATTGATTTTTAAATGTAATTCCTCTGTCAACGTAGTCGTCTATACCGTTCACTTTTGTCCTGATATATTTTGCAGAATCAAGAAACTTTATAAATTCTTCCTTAAATTCCTCTTCAATTTCTTCTAGTAATTCTATTTCAGCCAAATACCTAGAAATAGGAACATCTTCTGTATACAGCTGTTCCATATCTACATCTAAAAAATAAGCATTATGTTCACCCGCAATTTCAGTATAGGCCACCGTTTCTGCAAAATAAATATCATCCATTAAGGTTGCATCAAAAATTATTTGTTGTTCATCCGTCAGATTCTTAACAATTAATCTCATCATATCAGGGATGTATTTCCCAATTTCTTCATTGTCTCCCCAAAAAATCACTCTACGATAATATCTGTTTTCCTTACCCGATGGTTCTTGGCCATTCAAAGTCTCATTGATTCTTTGAACTGCAGTGTCAGTAAGTAGGAATGGATTCCTCTTTGTTCTTTTCCCTGCAACAATCCATGAAATGACATTAGAGTTTTCAGGGTAAATTTCAAAGAAGCTTAATTTCTTATTTTCAATGATATTCCTTACCCTTTCCGACGCTTTTACACAAAAGAAATTTTGTAAGTCTTCATCCATATTTTTATACCTCGATTTATGTATTTGCGTAATTTTATTATACCATTATACGCTATTTTTGTACAATTAAATACACTATACTATAACCATACAAGGAAACTTGTAAATAAATTTTATTAAATAGTCCTGATTGATGCGCATCAAATGGACGGATTGAAACAAATATGAAAACTCTGACAATGACAATCAAGTTCTACATATTTCTGTTTATCCGTTTCTTTGATGTGCTTTTTTTACATCTGTTCGGTATTCAGTATGATTCATAACAATTTCTTTCCGTCCTAAACATGGGCTTTAGAAAGAGGCTACTGTGCCAAAACATAATTTTAATGACCGACTCACTTCGGAAGATAAACAAAATATTAAACGTTGGGATAAACTCCTACGTAGTGAAAATAAAGCATTTGCTAATGCAAATCGTAGAAATCGCTATCATAATCTTGGAAGTCTTGATGAAAACATTTCTCTTGATGGACGTGAAACAGATAAATACGAAGTAATTAAGGGAAATTCACCATCTGGTGAAGAAGCCTATCTAACTAATGAACTATTCGATATTGTGGTCAATTTCATTAAAAGTCTGAAAGAAGAAGACCAAATTATTATGATTAACAAATTGGCTGATAAGCCTATGTCTTCAACTAAATTAGCAACAATTACAGGACTTAGCGATAAAACTGTAACAGCTCGCTTCAAAAAATATCAAAAGGTATTGCAACAACTTGTAAAAGATTATAGTTAATCCTTTGAACTGGTAATCAATCTGATTATCAGTTTTTTGAAAATTATTCCGAATTTCACTATCTCAATCTCCTTAAATATAGGAGATAAAAAATAAATAAAGATTTTTTAAATTAATTTCTTAAAATTCTCCGAATTTATACACCCTAATCTCCTAATAGATAAGGAGGAAAAAATTTAAGTCCAGCTCATGACCTCAAACCGAGCATATCAGTGATACTACAAAATAAAAATAGAATATAAGAGGTATTTCAAAATGAAAATGAAGCCACAACACCGCAAAAGCGGATACTCAAATAAAACAGCTGAACAATACGTTAACCTTCAAGCACCTGTATACTTGCTTAGTGACGAGCTTGAACCGCAACAAAAATTTGAAGACGGCAAACCAACTGGTGAAGTTATCGCCTATAAAACATGGTTTGGTCAGAAAGGGCTCCCACCATTTCAAGTGAAGTTTATTGAAAAGCCTGACCTTCCTGAATATCTTTCCCTTGTTAGTTTTGATAATTTACAAGCATGTGAAGTGAATTATAATGTTTACTTTAAGGCTGACAGGCTGAAAGAGGTGAAATAATGGTGCAATCTCTCACAAAAAGGGAATTGGAGCAGTACCTGTTACAGAGTCTAAACATGGCTTTAGGCTCTGTATTACAGGGAGAAACTTCTTACACTAACTCGTTTGATATAACAGTTAGAGAAGATGGTTTTATCTTTGTTCCTCGCCTTCCTTCAGGCTTTATCATCGATGATGACCTTTATCAAAAGATTTTCTTGATTGCTAATGCGTCGCTCTATCCGCAGTATACATTATTGAAACAAAACTCTGCTTACTTTGTTGCAATGAAAACTGATGATATTCATGTGCAACGTGGTTTGTTTTTCCCTTGGAAAAAAGGAGTGTCGGGACGTCTAGTCATTTCAGAACTTGACAAATTCGCAACATCATTAAAAGGTAATGAGATTCCTATTATGAAGAACTTAATTATCAACTACGATAAAGTCACATCAATTGCCATCGCCGGCAATTCAGGCAGTGGAAAAAGTTACGCTTTAACTTATCTATTAAGTGTATTGAAAAACATTTCTGATTTGATTATCGTTGACCCTAAATTTGACACTCCATCCCGATGGGCAAACCAACATCAAATCGCCGTCATCCATCCTAAAGAAAATCGCTCTAAATCAGATTTCGTATCAGAGATTAATGAAAACCTAAGTCAATGTCTAAATATCATTCATAAACGCCAAACGATTCTATTTGAAAATCCGCGACATGAATTTAAGCACTTGACTATTGTTATTGATGAAGTCCTTGCCTTATCTGAAGGAGTCAATAAAAATATCAAAGACTCTTTCTTCTCGCTATTATCGCAAATTGCTCTACTCGGTCGAGCTACTAAAGTTCATTTACTATTAGTAAGTCAGCGTTTTGACCATAATACAATCCCGATTTCTGTGCGTGAACAACTCAATGTACTGATTCAAATTGGAAATATTAACAAGAAAACTACGCAGTTCTTGTTTCCAGACCTTGACCCTGAAGGCATCGTTATTCCCATTGGAAAAGGTACAGGACTTATTCAAATTATTGATAACGAACATCCTTATCAGGTATTACCATTACTTTGTCCAACTTATTACACCAAGAAAGGTATTTTATAGCCAATGAAAAAAACTTACTATCAAAAAATTTTTAATATATGTACCCTACTATTCTTCATTGGATTTCTAGGTACAGTTTGTTCAATCTTACTAAGTGTTAGTATGAGTAGTTTGCAAGGTATTACTTATCTAACTTTCTTATATCAGTTTGTAATCATGATTTATACCATCTGTTTATATGTTTCTATCGTAGCAACCTCACTCTGCTTAGTACTTGCTTATTATGAATTTTATTTACGATTAAAACAAGATAATCTAGCCAATTTATGGAAATCCATTAGACAAACCGTAGCTATCCGCATGTTTCTGAACCAAAACGAACATTCCGAAACATTAACCACAGTTGCGCAGATACAAGTGACACATTATAACCCTGTCAATAAGCATTTTAACAAAGCGGTTCATAAAGCGATTGTAGATATCCGAGAGGATAAAGCTATTTTGCTAATTCGAGTTCCTAAAACTCAGCAGGCTACCAAAATTCTAAAAGAAATGGAAACACTTATTAGTGAAGAAATTTCAAATCGGAATCTTGATTACTATTTTTCTCGTCCTGAAAGAAACGGGAAATGGATGTATTTTGTTGGTACTAAACGAAAATAAATAGATAGAAGGAATGGTGCTGTGGCTCACGAAGTGAAAGCCAGACAGCACCATTCAATACCCTAGGATTTTATGGGGGTTACTACGACCCCCCATAAAATCAATAATCAATAATCGCAAACTTCAAAGAAAGGTATTTACTTATGGCAAAAGAACAACGTTCTAATAAATGGGCTTTCCTATTCTATAAGGAAAGTGCCCCAGATAACTATTTAGAGATTCTGGAAGAGATTCACGTTCCCTTTGTACTGTCGCCGTGGCATGATAAAGATATAAATAAGAAATCAGGAGAGTTCAAAAAAGCTCATAAACACGGTGCATTCTATTTCGATTCTCTCAAAAGTTACTCTCAAGTATCAGAACTTATTAAAGAAAAATTAAACGGTCCTGCCCACGTTAAACCCGTAATGTCGCCCAAAGGGATGTACGATTATTTTATACATGCAGAAAATCCTGATAAAACTCCTTACGATATTGAAAGTATTGAAAGCGGATGTGGATTTGAACTGGATAAGTTTCTAGTGCAACAAAATTCTGATGACTTTACAACCGAGGTCATTGATACGATTGAACAAAATGATTTTACAGAGTTTGAAGAATTGGTCTGGTATGCACGAGATAACAATACCGCTCTACTAGGATTAATCATTGAACGAACGTACTTTTTTGCTCGTTATCTGGATTCACGTCGGCACAATCCAAAACGACTAGAAAAAGTTATTGAAGAACAGGAAGGAATATCCGATGGACACGATGAAATTAAATCAAATTGAAGAACTACTAAATGCTCTCATTAGCATTATCAAACAAGAACTAAAAAAGACTAATAATTACGGACTTGTAACTCAAAAAGAACTCTTAAAAATTTTACAAGTTTCTCCAAATACGCTGAAATCTTGGGAAATGAAAGGATTAAAACGTCTTGAACCACCAATCGAAGGGACTCGTACTGTTTATTACAAAATGGAAGACGTTATTGAATTTTTAACTATTTAACTTTAAAATGTGCTAGAATAGAGCTATCAAATAAAGAATGTGAGGGTACTATTCTAGCCTTTTTCATATCCGAATCTACGAGGCTATATGTACAAAGAAATTATAAAATATAATGGTAGAAAAGTAACTAAAACTACTAAGAAAAATGGTGACATCAGTTATTCAATCAAAGGTGTTTACATTGGAACTGATGTAAAGACAGGAAAACGCATTACCAAAACTATCACTGTTAAAACATTAAAAAGTTTAGATAGAAAAATTGTTGAAGCTAAGATTCAATTTGAAAAATCTGGGTCTACTATAAAAGAAACCATTCAAATTGATAACTTTGAAAGTCTTGCTGAAGTTTGGTTTAGTAATTTCAAAACGTGGGTATCATCTCAAAACACAATCAATCGTGTCAGAGGTTATCTTGATACTTACATTATTCCACAATTTGGGGATTACAAACCAGAGCAGATTGAACCTTCAGATGTTCAACTTTGGGTAAACAAGTTAGCTAGAAAAGCAAAGAAATCTGTTGATTCTGGTGTTAAACGTGCCAAAAAAGGCAGTGCTAAAGACTTTGGGGCAATGGCTCACAAAGTCAGTGATATTTTCGATTTTGGAATCACAAATTGCGGTTTAACTACAAATCCAGCCAAAACAATCAAGATTCCACCAAAGCCTAAAGCAAACAAAGAGCGTATTATGGTACTCCATGATAATGAGCTTAAAAGTTGGATATCTTATCTTGATACTTTACAAAATACAAGAGCAAATAGACGCTTTAAAGTTATTTGCAATACTCTATTAGCTTCTGCATTACGTATCAATGAACTTCTTGCCTTAACTATCCATGACCTTGACTTTGATACAAATGAAATCATTGTCAATAAAACACTGATGTGGAAAAGCGCCAATAAGAAGTTAGGAATCAAAGGTAAAGTAGTTTGTAAACGAACACCTAAAACTGATTCTGGAAATCGTAGAGTGGCTGTACCTGCTTCCATTATTAAAGAGCTTAAAAACTTCCACGATGAAATGAACCTGTACTTTGAAAAACATGGTCTACCAAAATCAACACTTATTTTTCCGACTATATACGGGAATTATATGTGCGATAGAAATGAACGTGCAACACTTAAGAAGCGATTATCTGCTCTAGGTTTACCTGACTATGGTTTTCATTTATTTAGGCATACACATGCTTCTATGATGCTAAATGCGGGTACTAACTGGAAAGAACTACAAGCGAGAATGGGGCATAAGTCAATCACTACCACAATGGATACTTACGCTGAATTAGCACCTAAAAAGAAATTTGAAGCAGTTGATATTTTCCTAAATAAAATGGAAGAATTGACTACTTGATTTTATCACTACCTTCATCACTACCTTTTTATTTAAAAGGTCAAAAAGCCTTGATTTAATAAGGTTTTTGTATGAAATACTTAACCCTTACAGAAGTTAAATAAGCATTCAATACGAATCAATACATAAGAAAAACGCTGATTTTGAACTGCCCCCCAAAAGTTAGACAGAAAAAATCTAACTTTTGGGGTGTTTTTATTATGAAATTGAATTATGAAGATAAAGTTCAGATCTATGAACTTAGAAAACAAGGATATAGCTTAGAGAAG
>CAJNDC010000010.1:0-74248 GCA_905221415.1 bacterium | reverse complement strand
TTTTATGGTTATGAGAAATCGTTTCAGTCGCTTAACCAATTGGAACAAGCCATTGTAGACTATATTGATTACTACAATAACAAACGAATCAAAGCCAAACTAAAAGGACTTAGCCCTGTGCAATACAGAACTAAATCCTTCGCTTAAATTATTTGTCTAACTTTTTGGGGTCAGTACATTTCAAGCGTTTTTTCTTTTTGTTAATTTCAGTACATTGCAATAAAAATTAACCGAATGACTACATTTTTTGTGAAATAAATTAGATGTTCGGATATATAGAAAACGCTCTAGTCATATTGTCTAGAGCGTTTTTGTGTTGTTTGAAATAATCAGATGATTTTCCACAATAAAAAGTATAATGAAAATATTTATAGGACTAAAGAGTTGATTGCTATATTATTAGAAAGTTTTTTTAGATGTATGATATAATAAAATAAAATAGAAAGGTAAATGGTTGTAATGAAAGAACTTAGTGATTATTTAATAAATAAAGAAACTGATGAAATAATTTGGAAATTTGCTTTTTTAGGTAGACAAGATAGTTTAAATTCAAAACTTCAAGAGCTATCAGAACTAGCTGAAGAAGAAAATTGGACTTCAGCTAATTCTGATAAGCACAATAACATTTTGTATAGTTATTTAGTACATACTTTTAATAGAGCTTTTGAACTGGGAAATGAATACGTTGTTATTAATGATGATGAAAAATATGCTTGTTTCAATACAGGTTTATTAACAGAAAATGGTGAGGATATCATTTGTCTATTTAATACTTTTGATAGTAGTGATGAGTATCATTGGCATTTATACGGATTCCGTAAAGTATCTGATTGGGATTTTTTAGCTGAGTTTTCAATTACTCCAAAAGTTCCACACTATTTTAGTAACCCTGCGGATTTATATTTTGATCCAAATAGAGAATTAGTCAAAAATTTAGATCATATTTTAGATGATAATTTCTCAAGATTTAGTGAATCTTTGCAAGCTAAAGGTAAATCTTATATACATGCTCTTTTAAATAATGCGCTTGACTTAACAATTACCAAATGTAAAAGAAATTATCGTATTGTTGTTCCTCAATATTATCGAGGAAAAGTAACCTATCTTTTACCAGTGACTATTGATGATGAATTAATGTCTTTGGCAGTTGAAAGTATTAATGGGAGATATCGTGTAAATACAATTTTTACCTTAGATATGGCGTATAAAAATGCTAGACTTCTAATGAAACCTGAGGTAGATTGGATAACATCTATTACTAAAAAATAAAAAAATCAACATCTAAATAGATGTTGATTTTTTGAAGTTAAAAACTCCACTCCTCCCCATTATCTTATAATGGGCTATGCATAAATCATTCTTTAAAAAATCGTAATTTTAAACAAAACTTTCTGTAAAGAAATACCGTTCACTGTTATTGTATCATCACATTAATTACTTGTCAATAGTTAAGCTTATGAGAATAAAAAAAGAAATTATTTCTAATATACACTATTATAGATCTATAATTTGTTGATTTAGAAGACGATTTTTACTGTTTACTAACACAAATTTCAATACTGTATTTGCAATCTTGAGAGGCTAGAGCTTCATGAAATACATTAAAAATATCAAAATGGCAAAAATGGAACAAAAGGTTAAGTATGAGCGCCAATTATCTGAGAGATAAGAAGGACTACCTACGAATGTTTCGAAACAATGATCATGCCAAGTACATCTATAATTTAATCATTCCAGAGAAAATGTAGTTCCTACAAAGTTAGCTTTTATTTTTACAACAAGGAAGAAGGACGAATACTATTACGCATGCTTAAATTTCTTAAAATTACTTAGAGTAATAAGGATTTAAATCTAAGCTCATATTTCTAAAACAAAGCCCCCTATCCAAAATAATTATATAGTTTGCTAGAGGGAAAAATAATTTGCTAGGAAACCAGAAATTATGTAAAATAAAATATATGAATAACAAGGAGCTAAATTTAAATGGCAAATAATATTTATTTATTTTTAATCGATTATACAAAGTCACTATTGTTACATCCGATCATAAATGGTTTACAGTTAGGATTTTACATTTTTTTATGGCAAGTAATAGGTACTCCTATCATTTCTTTTGTCAATGATTTAACAAAGCCATTAAAAGTGAAATTAGGCATGAAAGTCAACTACTTTGTATTGATTTTTGGTTGTTTAACAGGTTTATTTTCTTCAGTGTATTTCTTATCTGGATTAGAAGGCGAAAACAATGTGTATAGCCGTGCTTTTAGATTGATTGGTATTTTTGGAAGTGTCTTTCTATTCCTTATCCCTGTAACTCTCATATTGGGAGCGGGGATCATCATTCCTATTTATTCGATTATAATGTGGATTGTTAATGGCATTATTAGTCTCCTACCTATTCTAGCTGGACTTGCAATCATCATGCCTATTGTATTCATTGGTGGGTTATTCTCAATAGTGAGCATCGTAGTCGGAAGATTATGAGAAGTTAAGGATTATAAAAAGAAAGTAAAAAACTATGGATTATGATATTTTTGAAGATTATAGAAAGAACCCTCCTAAAAAAGATAAATATGAGGGACTGCCTCCTGAAGAACGTGTTGAACTTATAAAACAAGAGTATTTTAGGAAAGAAGCCAAGAAGAATAGAGAGGAAGAGGAACGTAAGCAAGCTCTTATCAAAGCAAAAAAAGATAAGAAATACGAGGAATACAGTTCTAAGGTAGAACTATTATTTAAGTGGATGATTGGATTTGCTTTGTTTGCAGTTATATCTGCTGGATATTGGTTTAATAAAGACTATTTCTTTTTAACATTGCAAGGAGGAATTTCTATTACAGGACCGACTAAAGAACTTGGTAAGGCAATTGTTGAATTTATTCTTTCTATAATGTTAAGTTTCCTTGCCCCTGCTTTGCTGACTTTTTTCATAATTGATACGCCAAAAAATAAAAAGGAGGAATAATCATGGCAAAATTTAAAAGCTTATTTTTAATAGCAGCGCTCTTTATTAGCGTAATTCTTATTGGATCTGTATCAGGAGTATTTTATGCTAAATATATGAATACCAAAAATGAAACTAAACAACAAACTCAATCTGTTCAGAGTAACGAAGAACAAAGCACAGAAAAAGTAGGTGAGACTCCTGCAGATGATAAAAACTATAACACCGCCCTCTCTTCCCTTGAAATACCTGGTCACAAAGTAAAACCTGAAATAGAAAAAGAAGTGAAAGAGGCCTTTAAGGTTGTTATTAAAGAATGTAAAACAGCGAATATCTTAGAGATTGATTTTTCTATGGAGAAGTATTTAAAAATGGCAGATAAGGCCCCTATAAGGTCCTTTGCAGTATCATTCCAACAAAATGGATATGATGTAAACGTAGATGATATTGAAGTTTATGAATCTAAATCATCAGACGTAGTTCAGTTTATTGTTAAGTCCACTAAAAAAGGCGAAGATAGCATCTTTTGGGTTGGCAACTATAACACATTGGCTCACCAAGTTAGTATTTCTAACTATTACGGTGGTAAAGTGGGAAAGGCATTTGGGTAAGGAACAACAACTTATCAGATGAGTTAATCATATTAGCTAAACTTAATGTTCTTATATATAATTATATAACTAATATGTGACGATTTAAATTATTCATATCAATAGCTTAAGTGGTTAATTTTAAGTTGATTCAGTTTGTATAGATTGAGAGAAGAGTATGTTATATGTTGTAGCAAGTGTTATTCTATTTTTTACTTTAATCGGCATTTATCAAAAAAAGTTTAAAGTTAAAGCATTAACAGTGCCGGCAATGCTTTATGTGTTGGCGATTGTCTTTAATCTTATTTTTAAAGTGAAATAATTAGAAGTTGAAAATGGGAAAAAGATAACTGTACATGATAATAATGATTTTCAGCAATTATCTTGTTTATTACGAATAAAAAAACACTGTAGAATTGAACTGTACCCCATTTTGGGGCTACCCTATTACTATACCTAAAATTAGTTATGGGTAACTAAAAGGGTAGTAAAAACAAAAAAAGCACTCTAGGATAGAGGCCTAAAGTGCTTAATTTCAAGGCTTTACAGCCTATCTTATTCAATAAAATATTACAACATTTTGTTGTAGAATTCAACGACAAGTGCTTCGTTGATTTCTGGGTTGATTTCGTCGCGTTCTGGCAAGCGAGTCAATGAACCTTCCAATTTTTCAGCGTCGAATGATACGAATGCTGGACGTCCAAGAGTAGCTTCTACTGCTTCAAGGATAGCTGGAACTTTCAATGATTTTTCACGAACTGAGATCACTTGACCTGGAGTTACGCGGTATGATGGGATATCAACACGTTTTCCGTCAACAAGGATGTGACCGTGGTTTACAAATTGACGAGCTTGACGACGAGTAGTCGCAAGGCCAAGACGGTAAACAACGTTATCCAAACGACGTTCCAAAAGAAGCATGAAGTTGAAACCTAGGATTCCGCCTTTGATTTTTGTAGCTTGTACGAACAAGTTACGGAATTGTTTTTCACCTACACCGTAAGTGAAGCGAAGTTTTTGTTTTTCAGCCAATTGCAAACCGTATTCTGACAATTTAGAACGGTTGTTTGGTCCGTGTTGTCCTGGTACGTAGTTACGACGTGCCAATTCTTTACCTGTACCTGTAAGTGAAAGGCCAAGGCGACGAGCTTGTTTCCAAGATGGTCCTGTATAACGTGACATGTGAATGTCCTCCTGATATAAATAATATTTCGGTGGAAATAGTCACTTAGAAAGCCCTGATTCGTGCAGATGCCCTTCGCCTAAACAGCCAAGGTTACTTGTCATAAGACACCTGTTGACGAGCTTCATGCTTTCCTGCTGCTATTTCACACAAAGGCTATTGTACCATGAAAAGCTAGATTTGTAAAGAGATTTTACGCCTTTATTTCAAATTGAGGCTGAATGTAAACTTGCTTCCTAAGCCGTATTGACTTTCTGCTGTGATTTCGCCACCAAGCTGATGGGCTAGTTCTCGTGCAATCGCAAGTCCTAATCCATGCCCACCTGTCTTCATATTGCGCGAAGTTTCTACACGATAAAGTCGTTTAAAGATCTTTTCCAAATCCTCAGGATGAATCCCCTGCCCCTCGTCTTTCACACTGATTGTCAGCTCTTGTCCTGTTAATTGGGCAAGAACTTCGATTCTGGTTCCTGGTTCTGAATATTTAAAGGCATTGTTTAACAAATTGACCAGAATGCGAGAAAGTTTGTCAGAATGGCTCTTGATTTTCGCTGACTCAGGTGATACTTGAATGTAAACATCCCGCTCCTCTTGTTCAATCTGGAGTTGAAATTCACTCATTGACTCAATCAGCAACTGGTCTAAAAAGACCTCTTCGACTTCTTCATCAGCAGTTTCTTGAGGTTGTGTGTTAAGAGTCAAAACATCCAATTCCTCTACTAGCTTGTTTAGACGCTCAGTTTGCCGACCAATCGTGGCTAAGTAGTGGAGCCGCTCCTCTTCCTTAATCACTCCATCTAGAATTCCCTCCACAGTAACCTGAATGGAGGTAATGGGAGTTTTAATATCGTGAGAGAGCTGCGCAATCATCATTCTCTTTTCTTGCTCGCTCTCATCAAGTGATTGAAAGGTAGCCTGCAATTTGTGGGACATGTCATTAAAAGCCTGGTCCAGCTCTTGAAATTCTAATGGACCCTTGGTTTTAACTTCTGTGCTGAAATCCTTGCTTGCTATATCTTGAGTTTGTTTTTTCAAATGTTTCAGAGAAGAGAACACAGGCGACAAAAGAAAGATGCTCACTGCAGCGCCAATGAAACTAGCAATCAAGGTCATTCCAACGAGAAAGTAAACTTCACTTTTCTCAATCAACATTCGTTGAACTGCCCAGAAAACGACCAAAATCGTTAGTAGAGTTGATACTAGATACCCCACTAAAATATAGTTTTTTAATTTCATTTTCTACCTCTTGGTCTTTCCATCTTATAGCCCAAACCCCAGACAGTTTTGATAGCAGGAGCATTTGAATTTGTATACTTGGTCAACTCTTGCCTCAAAGCATGGATATGCACATTGAGTGTATTGGTATCATCCACATAGTCCTCTTGCCATACCTTCTCGTAAAGTTCCGTCTTTGAAAAGACTCTCTCAGGATTGCTAGCCAATATCCATAGAAGTTCAAAAGATTTCACTGTCAATTCCAAAGGTTGATCCCCAATGCGAACCTCATGAGTCATATGGTTGATTACCAAGTCACCAAACTCAATCTGTTCTGTCTCTCTTCCACGGCTAAGGCGACGCAAGATATTATTTACTCTTAAAACCAATTCGCGTGGGCTAAAGGGTTTGACTATAAAATCATCTGCCCCCAAACTTAATCCATAAATCTTATCCTGTTCGCTTGTCTTAGCAGTTGTAAAGAGGAAGGGTTGATCCGGAGCAATATACTGAACTTCACTGATAAAATCATAACCATCCATATTGGGCATCATGATATCTGTGATAATGAGGTCAATAGATTTTTTTCTGAAAAGCTCTAATCCCTCCTTACCATCATGGGCGACCAAAACATCGTAACCTGCCTGTATAAGATAGCGGTTTTGAATATCTAGAATATCTATTTCATCATCAACCAGCAAAATTGTCTTTTTCATCTGACACT
The DNA here is from genome assembly GCA_905221415.1 of bacterium. GTDB lineage: Bacteria > Bacillota > Bacilli > Lactobacillales > Streptococcaceae > Streptococcus. Next base: position 67,592 of record CAJNDC010000010.1, on the reverse strand, counting down.
CCTTCGATAAAAACAGTGTTATACTTGCTTTAGTATAACACTATTTTCTCTAATGTTTAAGTGATTTGAATCTTAATCTTCCCGTTTGGTTGTCAAACCCAAAAGTCCAACAAGACCTGCCAAGGCTAGACCAAAGATACCAAGGCCAGCTGTAGCTGTTTTAGCTTCCCCAGTATTTGGTAACATCGCTTTATCATCTTTTTTCATCATATTAGCCATTGGGCTAGAAGCTGGTTGATCTACTTTCATATCTGACATATGGTGATTTGTACCCATCATACCCTCAGTCGTACCTGTAGAGCCTGTTTCAGAAGGCTTCGTATTCATCTGACCTGGTTGAGATGGTGTTGTCGCCATTTCTTTTCCACGAAGCTGAATCGTTACTTGACGAGTAGCAATCAGATTGGTCAAATCAGGTTTGCCATCTTTAGAGCCATAGACTTTAACAGTAGCTAGGTATGTATGTGTTCCGTTAGCTCGAAGTTGATCTAGAAGGGCTTGTCCTTCTTTGCCAACCGTATTGCCATTCAAATCCACTTCGTAGAAATATTGGCCTTTAGCCAAGCCTTCAAGTGGCAATAGAGCAGGATTTTTAGCCGTTCCGTTATCTGACCATGGGGCTTTGTCTGAAGCTTTTAACAAGAGGCGAGTCAACATACCATCTCCACCAAAAGCTTCGTATGGAATGACTTGGTTGACACCGGCCAAGAATGGACCTGGAACATTTGCTTTTTCAAGGTAGCTAGCTGGAACATCAATGCTATTTTTGATGTTATTAGCAACAGAGTCTTTAACCTGATTTGGTGTGGTCAAGCCATTCAAATTAACAGTCAAATCTTTTGTTGCGACGAGGTTGGTTAAGTCAGCCTTGCCATCCTTCGCACCGTACACTTTGATGGTAGCTTTATAGCTTTGAGTGCCATTTTGTTTCAACAAGTCTAACAAATCTTTATCAGATTTACCTTGAGTACCTGCCAAATCTACTTCGTAGAAGTAGAGGCCTTTGCCCAATTTTTCTACTGGTGGAAGGGCTGGATTTTTAGCTGTTCCGTTGTCTGACCATGGAGCCTTGTCAGAGGCTTTCAAGATAAGACGAGTCAACATACCGTCACCAGCGAAAGCTTCGTATGGAATAACTTGGTTGACACCAGCTGTGAATGGACCTGGGAAGTTGGCTTTGTCAAGATAGCTAGCTGGGACATCTACTGTGTCTTTGGTATTGTCAACCACACCTTTTTGGACTTCAGCTGGGGTGGTCAAACCATTCAAGTTAACATCCAAATCTTTAGTCGCTACGAGATTGGTTAAGTCAGGTTTGCCGTCTTTTGCACCGTACACTTTGATGGTTGCCTTATAGCTTTGAGTTCCATTTTGTTTTAAAAGATCAAGTAGCTCTTTGTCAGATTTTCCTTGAGTTCCGGCCAAATCCACTTCATAGAAGTAAAGACCTTTGCCCAATTTCTCTACTGGTGGGAGAGCGGGATTTTTAGCTGTTCCGTTGTCTGACCATGGAGCCTTATCAGAGGCTTTCAAGATAAGACGAGTCAACATGCCGTCACCAGCGAAGAATTCGTATGGAATGACTTGGTTGACGCCAGCTGTAAATGGACCTGGGAAATTAGCTTTGTCCAAGTAAGTGGCTGGAACATCTACTGTGTCTTTGGTGTTGTCGGCTACACCTTTTTGGACTTCAGCTGGGGTAGTCAAGCCATTCAAATTAACAGTCAAATCTTTTGTTGCGACGAGGTTGGTTAAGTCAGCCTTGCCATCCTTCGCACCGTACACTTTGATGGTAGCTTTATAGCTTTGAGTGCCATTTTGTTTCAACAAGTCTAACAAATCTTTATCAGATTTACCTTGAGTACCTGCCAAATCTACTTCGTAGAAGTAGAGGCCTTTGCCCAATTTTTCTACTGGTGGAAGGGCTGGATTTTTAGCTGTTCCGTTGTCTGACCATGGAGCCTTGTCAGAGGCTTTCAAGATAAGACGAGTCAACATACCGTCACCAGCGAAAGCTTCGTATGGAATAACTTGGTTGACACCAGCTGTAAATGGTCCTGGGAAGTTGGCTTTGTCCAAGTAAGTAGCTGGGACGTCTACTGTGTCTTTAGTATTGTCGGCCACACCTTTTTGGACTTCAGCTGGGGTGGTCGCTGGTTGCGCTTCACTGGCTTCACGGTCTTGTCCAGAAACTGTAGACTCAGAACTTTCTACAGGTTTAACTGCATCTTCTGTTTGTTTCTTAGAGTCAGGTTGTGCTTGTACTTCTTCTTTTGGCGCTACTGCCGGCTCTTTAGCAGTTGCGTCCGCTTTTTCTGAAGAGCTTGTCGTATCCACACTTGCTTTAGGTGTTGGAATAGATTGTTCTGAAGGAAGAGCTACATCGACTGCTTTTTTGAGAACCTCTGCTGGTAAGTCGCTCTTTTCACTCACCGAAGTTGCGTCTGGCACGACTTGGGCAGGGGTCGGATTGACGATATCAGCGCGTGCAGAACTTGGTTGACCAACTAGGACAAAGAAGCCACTAGCTACAACAACTGAAGCAACACCGACACTGAGACGGCGAATAGACCAACGAGTATATCTCTGATTTGGATTGAATTTCATAGGATTCTCCTTAGAGTTTTCTTTTTTTGATGACTCTAGTGTAATCTCCTAAAATTAAAAAGGATTAAGAAAAAGTTAAAATTTTTCTTAAATCCCTCTTATAAAATACTTATATTGACTCAATAGTTATTGGAAAAAAGCAGCCCTTCCTCTCTCACTCACTAAGCTCTGTTAGAGTATCCAAATGTTGGTTATTAATCACCGCCATGATATAGGCGCCTGACCGTAAAAGGTCATCGGGACCGAATTGAACATCTAGAGGAGCATTTTCATAGTCACGAAATCCAAGTACATTGAGATTGTATCGCCCACGTAAATCTAGCTGGCTAAGGCTTTTCCCTGCCCAAGATTGGGGGATTCTCATCTCGACAATTGAAACATTCTTGTCCAACTGAAAGACATCTACGCTGTTATGGAAGAGAATTCTCTGCGCTAACGAACGTCCCATTTCAAATTCCGGTGAGATGACCGAGTCCGCACCAATTTTCTCCAGTACCTTTTTAGCCATATGACTTTTTACCTTGGCAATGACGGTCGGCACCCCTAGACTTTTACAGTGCATGACTGCAAGAACACTGGATTCTAGATTTTCCCCCGTTGCAACGACTACGGTATCGCAGGTGTCAATTCCCGCTGATAGAAGGAGTTCTTCATCCGTGATATCCCCAACTACTCCACGCGCCAGCACGGGTTCAAATTGATTAATGCGCTCCTCGTGGTCATCAATAGCAATGATATTCATATGATGCTTGGCAAGAGCAGCCAAAACACTACTCCCAAAAATTCCCAAGCCTAAAATTCCAATTGTCCGATCTGACATCTTTCTTCCTTTCTTATCCAATGGTGATATCTGCTTTCATATAGTGAATCATATCTTTCTTGTCTGGCTGGTATTCTGCTAAACTGACCAGTAGTGTCAAGGGGCCAATACGGCCGATAAACATCAACAACATCACGATGCTGAGAGCTAACTTGCCTAACTCTGGTGTTAAATTCGCCGTCACCCCAACTGTCGCAAGGGCTGAAATGGTCTCAAACATGAGGTAGATAAAGCGCGGATTTCCTTCTGCTGTTATCCCCAGCAGAATCAAGCCCAGCAAGAATGTTAACAAGAAGATAATAAAGACACTGAAAGATTTTTGCACGGTTCGAGGTTCAATAGTTCTCCGAGCCACATTGGCATGAGGCAAGCCCAACAGTTCGCTACGAGCGAAGGCTAACAAGACAAAGAAGGTCGTAATCTTGAGTCCCCCTGCTGTCCCTCCAGGCGCCCCACCCAGAAACATCTGCAAGATGTAGATCAGCAAGGTGACCGGTCGAGCCTGGGTGTAGTCAATAGAGGCAAAACCTGCCGTTCTCATACTGACAGTCTGGAAAAAGCTAACCAGCAGTTTTTCTGGGAAACTAAGATTTCCAATCGTCCCAGGATTGTTCCACTCAATTAAGAGAGTCGATACTGTTCCAAAGAGTAAAATTCCCGCTGTTAAAAAGAGAACCAACTTAGTATGGAAACGCAGACGGCGTTTTTTCTTTTTCCCAAACTGGGTCGCTAGGTCAAACCAGACCATAAATCCTAGACCACCCGTTATAATCAATCCTGCAATCACTAGATTGATCAAAGGGTCCGTCTGAAAGACTGTTAAACTCGTACTTCCAAAATTATCAAATCCAGCATTGCAGAAAGCTGAAATAGCCAAAAAGATAGAGGTTAAAATCCCTCGCCCCCAGCCAAATTCAGGAATGAAGCGGAAACTCAGTAGAAAGGCACCGAGCCCTTCTACCAGAAAAGTCGTCAAAAAGATCGATCGGATGAAGTCCTTTAAGGACTGGGTTTCCCCATAACTAAAACTTTCTTGAATAGTCTCACGGCTACGAAGACTGAGCTTTTGTTTCCCTTGGATATAAAAGATTCCAATAAAGGTCATAAGCCCCAAACCACCGATCTGGATCAACAGCATGCAAATCAACTGGCCCCAGATATTATAAGTAGAGGCCACCGGCTGGGTGAAGAGCCCTGTCACACAGACCATGGACACAGTCGTAAAGAGATGGTCAAAGTAGGTCGCTTGTGACGTTGCTGCTTGAACCAAAGGGAGGCTTAAAAGGAGCGAGCCCAAGAAGATAACTAAGGCAAAACTTAAAAAGATGCGACGAGCTGGTGATAATCGAACCAGCGTCGTCTTGATTTTTTCCAAAAAAGATTTGAATAACATAGCTACATTGTACCATAAAAACAGTAAGAGCACTCACATGTGGTGCACAATAGTAAGACAGAGTTCGAGCGCCTTATCAAAAACTTCCGAGCCCCAGTCACGACTGTCGTAGTTATCTAGATCCGCCAAGGAATCTGCGGTAAAGAGCAGTTCTCCCCAGACAACCCTACGTAACTGAGCTACTGCCGCAAGAGCAGAGCACTCCATCTCCACAACATCACAGCCTTCTTCCTTGCGATAGGCAATCTTTTCAGCCGTCTCTCGGTAAAAACCATCTGTCGTCCAGGTCATGACCTCCTCATAAGGAATCCCCCTTTGTTCCAAGACTTGCTCGATGGCAGAGATCGCCTCAATCTGCATCTCCATATAACGAGAAGATGCTACATAGTGGTAGCTCGTCCCCTCATCTCGCAGAGCGCGAATAGGGATGAGAAAGGCATTTTCCTCTATATCGGCTAGGACGCCACAGGTTCCAGTGGAAATGATTTGCTCCACACCATAGCCAATCAACCAATCCATAAACTGGGCAGCTGGGGCAGAACCCACGGGCGCCTGGGCCAGACAAATCTCCTCGCCCTTGTAGTTGATGACGTAGACTGGATAAGTCTTGGTGGCAGAAACGAACTCACCAACACAGTCCGCTCCTGCTTCCTGAGCGTAGCGGTCAATCTCTTCCTCCAAAAAAGCATAGATACACTTCTTTGGCAACTTTAAGTCCAATCCCTCATGTGTTGGCATAAGGACCGCCTGGGGATTGTCATCAAACTCTAAAATGGGAATCGCATGTTTCTGAATCATAGCCCACCTCCTCTAATTTTGTACTATTGTATCAAAAGCTGACGAAGTGTCAAGGAGTTGTCTTTAGCAAGCCAGAAATCTCCTCTTCCATACACTTGAGAAATCGTTGCACCGCTGGAGAAGTCGGTTTCTGTTTTGGCAAAGTCATTGAGGACTTATAAAAACATATCAAATCCAATAACAAAAAGACATGAATCTGAAATAAGCAGAACATGTCTTTTTTAGCTTGTTTGAAAGTTAAGTAAATAAACCTTAGTTCTTCTAGAACTCCCTTATTTCCACAAACCACCTAAAATCTGTTTTTCTAATAAGTCTAAGTCTTCCTCTTTTATTTCTCCATTATCGCTAACAATATAAAGCTGAGCGAAGTAAGCCAACAATGGACCAACACAAATACGAACCATTTGAGGAATCGTTAACTCTGGATTTACACGTGGATCTGCTAGCAATTCCTTATGAAGCACTCGAAGTTTATCTTGAATAGCATTCCAGATAAAAATCTGTTCATTTTTTAGTTTTTTATTTGAAAAACTCTCCTGCAGAATGATTTTCATCAAAGCACGATTTTTTTTGAGATAGCTCATACGATCGTGGACGAGATAACGAACCCTCTCTTCTGTCGTTTCAAAAGCTAAGAGTTCCTCAAAAAAACTACCGAAAATGCCTGGGACTACAGGATGTAAAATAGCCGTCAGTAGATCATCCTTCGTCTTAAAATACTTAAACAAAGTTGCCTGGCTTAGTCCAGCACGCTCAGCTATGTGAAGAGTTGAGGTCCCATGGTAACTCCTAGTTGATATGAGATCCACTGCTGCCTGCATGATTTTTTTCTTTCCTTGAGGGTAATTCGCTTCTTCTAAGTAATCTTCAAACGATTCAAAAACAGTCTTATCCATCTAATCTTCACACCTTTTTAGCATTATTTATGTTGATTTCTAAACTTTGCGATAACGACGCAATCCAACAATATTGAGAATTGTTAAAATGATCAAAAAAATCATTAAAACACCAAGATTTGGCAAAATATCACCAAGATTGTGTCCGTAAAGAATAATCTGGCTTATTGCATCACCAGAATAGGTTAATGGCAAAAATTTCCCCACAGTTGGAGCCCATTCTCCCATGGATGACAATGGAATAATTCCTGAGAAAAAAAGTTGGGGCATAATCACGAGAGGAATAAATTGCATCATTTGGAATTCTGATTTTGCTAGAGTAGACAAGAGAATTCCAAAAGCTAGTGCTACAAGAGCCAGTACCACATTAACTATTATAACATTTAAAATATTTCCTACAACTTCTACATCTAGTAGCCAAATTGCTGCTAAGACGACAACTGCCGTTTGAAAAATCGCAATAATACCGTAAGACAACATATAGCCATAGACGATTTCAGAACGTTTCACTGGGGTTGCTAACAAGCGATCCAAGGTTCCACTTGTGCGCTCTTTCAAAAGTGCCATACCAGAAATCAAAAAGACAAAGAAAAAGACCACAAAGCCAATTAAAATTGGAATCATATGTGCAAAGAATCCAGTATTTTTATCTCCATATTGGTAAGATTCTTTGATTTCAGGCGCCTTTGCATCTAATTTCAATTGTGGAAGAGCCTGTTTGACATGAGATAATAACTGATCGGTGCCTTCATTGACGATACTTGTTCGTAACACTTGTCGTGTCATAGTTGTTTTAGAAGCATCCGTATTTGCGTAGTCGACCTGATACTCACCATCTTTATACGATATGACTGCATCTACTTTCTCGTCAGCTAGAGCTTTTTTAGCCTGATCTAAGTCTTGATAAGTCTCGACGTCCACATGATCGAGCTCATCCATTTTCGTTACCAAACCAGTTGGTAAATCTTGTGTCGCTAACTTGACATTCACGGTTGTACTAGCTGAAAACATGAGGTTCATCAGCCACATAATAAATACCGGCGCTACAAACATCATAGCCAAGGTTCGTTTGTCACGAAGCAATTCTTTGATAACTTTTTTAGCAATAGCAATGGTTCTCATCTTACTCTCCTTCTGCTTTCAAAAATACTTCTTCAATACTTGAAACTTGATAACTATCTTTTAAGTGTTGCGGTGTATCAAAAGCAATGATTTTTCCACCTAATAACAAGCCGACCTTATCCGCTAACTCTGCTTCATCCATAACATGGGTAGTAACTAATATCCCAATCCCATTGTCTCTAAGCGCGAATAATTCTTTCCAAATTTTCTTTCGAAGAGAAGGGTCGATTCCAACTGTCGGTTCGTCCAAAATCAAGAGCTGAGGATTCCCCAGAAGCGCGATGGCTAAAGACAAGCGTCGCTTCATTCCTCCAGAATAACCGGATACCGTTTTATTCAAATGCTCTGTCAGATCCACAACTTGAGCCACATGGGCAATTTCAGCTGTCAGATCTCTTTTGGATAGCCCTTTTAGCTGACCAAAAAATTCTAGATTTTCTTGACCTGACAAAGCCTCATATAAGGCATCTGACTGGGCCATATAACCAATATCTCCTAAAATATGGCGATTGGGCATAGTGTGATTTAACACTAAAGCTACGCCTCCGTCAGCCTTTTCCATTCCTAACGCAGTCTTAATCATAGTTGATTTACCAGCACCAGACGGACCAATTAATCCTATAATTTCTCCTGTCTGCAATTCAAAGCTGACATGATTCAGAACTATTTGATGGTCAAAAGATTTTACTAAATCTTGTAAATGTAGTAATGTTTTCATTTACTTCCTCCTTGGTGAGTGATTACTCACTTACTGAATATAAGACTATTATAGTGAGTGATTACTCACTTGTCAAGGGAAAAATCTAAATTCTTTAAAAAATAAAGAACCAGATATTATTATCCGATGCTTATAATGGATAGCTATTGCTCTTAGAGCTGTTTCTAAATCTCTTCGCGATACTCTGAAATGGTCTTTCCTGTCCACTTTTTAAAGGCCTATTCTTCCTCTACTTTTCTCAGCCAATCCAACCATCGTCATTGCTATCGCAACTCTAATGACCTTGGCGATGGAAATTCATTTTACTCATTTTTATATGAAACAGACTAAGAAATTTTCAAGACCTAATTGGGAGTTGTTTTAGCTACAATCCATCTCTCAAACATAAAAACTCTCCCTTCTCTTTCGAGAAAGGAGATTCTTTTTTATCCTCGTCCGCCAGGGGCTGGACCGCCAGGACCACCATTTCCTTGAGGGCCTTCATTTGGTCCACCGCCTCCAGGCATAGAGTTGACGATTTCCGTTTGTTTTTCGCCGTTGAGATAGATATCCCCGCCTGTGTAGGTCGCTGTTCCATCAAAGTCAAAACCTGTTTGACCAATCATTTTAATGGTTCCACCTGTAACCGTGATATCCCCGTTTGAGTCGATTGGGTCTGTATCCCCTTGACCAACTTCTACTGTCAGGTTCCCACCGTTCATAGTGAAGAAGATTTCACTCTGTTGGGCATTTTTATTGGCTGCATTGACTCCATCATCTGTCGCATAGACATTGATATCGCCACCGTTTATGGTGATGGATTTTCCTTCTATCCCTTCTGTTGAATTCTTGACGGTATAGGTACCGCTATCAATCACTAGGTTACCAGAAGCGTGAATTCCATCATCTCCTGCTGTGACTGTTATGGTATTGTTAGCCAAATACATATTGCCGACAGTCATATCGTCATCATTGTCGACCTTGACTCCATCCTCTTTGGCATCGATGGTCATAGTCGTACCAGTGATGTTGAGTTCATCATTGACATTAAAGGCATCGCCAACTGCTGTGATGTTATAGGTTCCACCCGTGATGTGGAGGGTGTCGTTGGCCTTGATCCCGTTGTTTTTCTTGCCATCTACATTGAGAGTTCCTTTCCCGTTGATGGTCAAATCCACCTTAGAAAAGAGAGCTGCATCTGCCTTTTCATCGCTGTTAGAGCTTGAGTCAGAGAGACTGTTGGTGGTTCCCTCTGCTAGAGTTAAATAGACGTGGCCGGCCGATGTCGCAGATATCGCTGCATTGGTATTGGTCATGGTCGCACCTTTTAGGACTAGGTGAACATCTGCCGACTTATCTGCCTCGACCTTGATCTGCACTCCGTCAGACTGACCTGAAATCACATAGGTTCCAGATTTTGTGATGGTCACTGTTGATTCAGAGACTGTCACCCCATCTCCAGAGACGTTTGCTGATGAGCCAGATAGCTCAATCTTAGAAGCTGCGCTTTCGTCATAAGAGGTATCATTGTCCTTCTCTGTAAAATAGGATGATTGGTTTGTCTTTGTTGAAGTTGTTGTTGCACTATTTGTCGTTGCATTGGCATTGGATGTAGTTGTTGACTGGGCACATGCTGCCATCAGCACCATTGCCGTTAAACTCGTTGCGAGTAGGGTCCATTTTTTTGATTTCATACCTTTTTCCTCTCCTTCGTATGATATAGCTAGACAGTCTACAGAAGATTCCTGAAACAAAGCTAAAACTTTTCTGAAAGTTTCCTTAAATTCAGTTTCAGTTAAGTTTTGCTTAATAAAATTTTTAGAAATGTCCTCTAGACTTGTTCCAAGCAAGTTTACCTTGTTTAATCCATGATTTATCTAAAGGAGAAATTGCTTATGAAGCCCCTAGAAACAAGCTTTGAACGGATCGAAACCAAGTACCTGGTCTCTAAAACAGATTTACAGGATTTAATAGAAGATTTGAAAGACTACCTCGTCGAGGACGACTATCCGACTTCGACCATTTCCAATATCTACTTTGATACAGAAGATTTTCAGCTCATCCAAGACTCCTTGCAAGGTCAGCATAAGAAAGAAAAAATCCGTATGCGGACCTATCTCGCGCAACCAAGCGCTGACAGCCCTGCCTTTCTAGAAATCAAGTCCAAAGACGAAACCGGTGTCGGTCACAAGCACCGCGTCCTAGCTCAGTCAGATACCATCACCCAGCTAATCACCAAAGGTTGGGGAGAAGACCTGATCAAAGATAGCTTTCTGGTAGCAGAGGTGCAAAAGCTACGTCAACGCTACAGTGAAGCTCTCAAACCGCGTATCTATATCTCTTATGACCGTTTTTCACTAAAAGAAAAAAAGAAAATCCCAGGATTCCCCTACCAGAAAATTCGTGTCACTTTTGACCAAAACTTGACCTATCGAGATGAAAATGTCAGCCTATTCGCTGACAAGAAAGGCTTGCCTCTCTTAGAAGACGAACTGGTCATCATGGAAATCAAGGCACCTGGTGACAAACCGCAATGGCTACAGGATATCCTTGATAAATATGGGCTGGTAGAGCAAAAATTCTCAAAATACTCCTGCGCCTACCATAAATCACAAGGACTGGCCTATGCCCCACAACCTATCGGAGAAAGTGTAGGTAATGCTTATGTCTAATCTTTTTAACTCTATTTTCAACAACGCAACCGCCACTGCTGACCCCCTCCAACTCCTACTCGCCCTTGTCGTCAGCCTTTTTCTAGGACTAGCACTCAGTTGGGCCTACAAGCAACGGACTCTTTACACACGGGAATTTGTCATCAGTTTGACCCTTTTACCTTGTTTGATGACGCTGGTCATCTTCCTCGTCAATGGCAGTCTCGGAACGTCGATTGCAGTAGCAGGGACCTTCAGTCTCATTCGTTTCCGTTCTGCAACGAGTGGCTCTCGAGAGCTAATCGCTATCTTTCTAGCCATGATTATCGGTCTGGCGGCAGGGACAGGCTACCTTCTCTTAGCCGTTCTCTTCACGGTCTTTATCCTAGGAATTTGGCTCCTTTTGGAAAAAAAACAGAGCAAGAGCAATCACCAACGTCGTAGACTCTTAACCATCACACTTCCCAATAAAGAAGACCGCCTGGATACTATCCAGGTCACGCTAGATCAATTTTGCACCGAGTCTGACCTCATCTCAGTAGATACCAGCAATGCTGGTGAATCCTTGCAAACAGTCTACGAAGTCGATCTCTACCCTCAAGTAGACGACTTTCAACTGACGAGCTACCTGACAAGCAAAATTTCTCAGTGCGATGTTTCCTTGACTAAAAAAGCCAAAAAGAAGAAAAATTTATAAGAATTAAGCTCATAAAAAGAACAGCCCAAGCTGTTCTTTTTAGTTTTCTTTTACTGGGATTTCCTTGATAACTCGCGCAGGATTGCCAGCTAGGACGACATTGTCTCCAAAGGACTTGGTGATCACGGCCCCTGCTCCTGCAACGACATTATTTCCCAGTGTCACCCCGGGAAGGACAATGACGCCACCTCCAGCCCAGAAATTATCTCCAATGGTGATAGGCTTGCCGTATTCGACCCCTGAATTGCGTTCATGAGGATCCAGTGGATGGAGGGGGGTTAAAAACTGACAGTTGGGGCCAAGCATAGCGTTGTCTCCGATGCGAATCGGACAAACATCCAGCATGGTCAAGTTCCAATTAGAATAAAAATTTTCCCCTAGATGGATATTGACTCCATAATCGACCACCAAGCGTGGATTGACATAGAGATTTTGCCCAGTTGAGCCAAACCAAGTCTTGATAATATCCGCTCCCTTCAAGGGATCTTCTTCCTTGTTAAAGGCAGCCTGTTTCTGATGTGCTGTCTGAGCCAAGGCCCGTAACTCTGGGTCAAATGGATGATAGGGGTCTCCTGCTATCATTTTCTGGTATTCACTGGTCATCTTAACACCTCATACTTACTTTGGACCCATCATATCAAAAAGCCTTTGAAAGGTCAAGAATATCCTGCTTTCTAGACTCTCAAAACTAATTCCCTCCCAACTCAAAACAACTTGCTTGACAAAAGCTTAACTTCATGGTTTAATATACCCCATAAGGGTATATTTGGAGGTGGCCTATGTTTCACTTATTTACAAAAATTGACAGTATTTCTACCAGCGAGTTAGAAGCTAAACTCAAGGAACCGATTCAACTACTGGATGTTCGGACGCCTACAGAATTCCGTAGAGGTCATATCAAAAATGCAAAAAATGTCCCTTTAACGGAAATCGGTTCTTACACACCTGCGACAAAAGAAACACTTTATGTCATTTGTCATTCTGGTGTACGAAGCAAACTAGCTGCTAAAAAGCTTAAGAAAAAAGGCTACGATGTCATCAATGTCCGAGGCGGTATGAGCGCTTGGACAGGCAAGGTCATCTAGAAGTATAAAGGAGAAAGTCAATGAAAATTATCATTGTCGGAGGAGTTGCAGGCGGTATGTCAGCAGCAACCCGCCTCAGACGTCTCATGGAAGACGCTGAAATCACTATTTTTGAGAAAGGTCCCTTTGTTTCCTTTGCAAACTGCGGACTTCCTTACTATGTTTCAGGAGAAATTGCAAACCGTGATAGTTTATTAGTCCAAACTCCTGAAAGTCTCAAAGCACGCTTTAATCTGGATGTTCGTCCTTTCCATGAGGTCATCAGCATTTCGCCAGCAGAGCACACTGTGACCGTACGGCATGATGGACAAGAGTTTACAGAAAGCTATGATAAGCTGATCCTCTCTCCAGGAGCTAAACCTTTTGTTCCTACCATTGAAGGGGTGGCAGAGGCGAAGAATGCCTACACGCTCCGCAATGTTCCCGATCTCGACGAGATTATGGCAGCCTTGGACAATCATCCAAAAGAAGCCGTCGTCATCGGTGCAGGTTTTATCGGACTCGAAATGGCTGAAAACCTAGCTAAACATGGATTACAAGTCACCATCGTGGAGAAAGCACCGCATGTCTTGCCACCATTAGATCAAGAAATGGCGGCCTTTGTCCAAGCAGAATTGCTGGCAAATGGTGTCCGCGTTATCACTTCCCAGTCTGCAACTCGCTTTGAAGACCAAGGAAAAGTCATCGTTCTCGAAAACGGTCAAAAGATCGCTTCTGATCTCACTATCCTTTCTGTCGGTGTTCAGCCTGAAAACGGACTGGCTCAGGCAGCTGGAATTGAACTGGGACTTCGTGGTGGTATCCTGGTCGATGAACATTACGAAACCAGTCAAAAAGATATTTTTGCAGTTGGGGATGCCATCGTTGTCAAGCAAGAAATCACAGACCAAGACGCTCTCATCTCTCTCGCTTCTCCTGCAAATCGACAAGGACGCCAAGTGGCGGACGTCATCGCAGGACTCGGGCGTACAAACAAGGGCAGTATCGGCACTGCTATCGTTCGTGCCTTTGATATGACAGCTGCTTCGACTGGTCTCAGCGAGCGTATCCTTAGCATGAACCAACTTCCTTACAAAGCACTTCATGTCAGCGGAAAAGACCACGCCGGTTATTATCCAGGCGCTACTGATATGACCTTGAAGCTCCTCTTTGACCCAAACACTGGAAGAATCTATGGTGCCCAAGGAGTTGGAAAGAAAGGTGTTGACAAGCGAATCGATATCCTGGCAACTGCTATCAAGGGAAATCTCACCGTCTTTGACTTACCAGAATTGGAGTTCACCTATGCGCCACCATTTGGCTCTGCCAAGGATCCCGTCAACATGCTGGGCTACGCGGCCTTGAACCTAATCGAAGGTTTAAGCGACAATATTCAATGGTACCAGCTCGAAGACGAACTGGCTAAGGGCAAGAAATTCTTAGATGTACGGACAAGTGGCGAATTCCAGAGTGGTCGACTCAGAGTCGATACCATCCACATCCCCCTAAACGAACTACGGGAACGCTTGGACGAACTGGATAAGAACCAAGCCTATATCGTTAGCTGCCATAGTGGTTTGCGCAGCTATATCGCAGAGCGTATCCTCAAACAAGCAGGATTTACCGTCCAAAACCTTGACGGCGCTTATTCACTATACAAAATGGCTAATCCAGAAGGAGTAGAGTATGGAAACTAGTATCAACATGGCTGACTTTTATGAAAAATATCAAAATGAAAATCTAGAGCTTATCGATGTCCGTGAAGTACATGAATTCCAAGCAGGACATGCACCAGGTGCCAAAAATGTTCCGTTAAGTACCTTGGAACAAGGCTACAAAGAACTCAAACCTGACCATGAATACCATGTCATCTGTCAAGGTGGAGTGCGTTCTGCCTCTGCCTGCCAATTTCTCAGCGCCCAAGGCCTCACCGTTACCAATGTAGAAGGTGGTATGAATGCTTGGCCTGGGCAAGTAGAATAAGCAAAAAAAGCTGAGCAACAACTCAATTTCAGGAGAAAATGAAGTAATACTAAATGAAAATCAAAGTGCAAACTAGGAAGCTAGCTGCAGGCTATACTTGAGTACGGCAAGGTGAAGCTGACGTGGTTTGAATTTGATTTTCGAAGAGTATAAATCTCCCCACAATAAAACGCATACTATCAAGGTTTTTCAACACCTGATAGTATGCGTTCTTTTATTTTAAAGACTTTTTTCCAGCTTCTTTTGATTAGAATTAAACTATTCTATCTGATAGTAGATATGCCTTTGCAACTATCGTCTCAAAAAATTAGTTCATTTCCGTTTAATCAAGTAGCGGATGGCCTTTTCTAGGCGTTCCTTTTGAGCCTCTGGATCATCTAGTGGTTGGTTGATGCAGGCGGTGAGATTTTCCGTAATCATCATCTCAATCACGCGCTCAACACTCGATTTCACTGCTGTCAATTGCGTCACAATATCAGCGCAGTCACGATCTTCTTCTATCATCTTTTGAATCCCACGCAACTGACCTTCTGAACGTTTCAAGCGTGTTATATACTTTGAGTTTGTCATTTCTTTTTCCTTGCTCGATTTTTCTTCATTATATCTCGAATAAGGGGCTTTGTCAAAATTCTCATCCCATCTGTCTTTGTAGGAACTTATCTCATATCTGTGTTTTCATGATATAATAGTAAAAAACTGTTCAGAATGGACGTGCTTATGAATTCTATCTATGGTAGCTGTGAGGCCTATTTACCCACCATCTTGCAAACCTTTATTCAAGACATAGAAGAGGCCGCAGCCAATTACAAAAAAGAAACCAACCTCAAACTATATGAGCATTTGCATGCGCGCATCAAAACAGAAAAAAGCATGCGTGAAAAATGCCAACGCAAGGGCCTTCCTCAGACAAGTCAATCCGCTCTTAAAGAAATACGAGATGCTATTGGCGTTCGAATTATCACAGGCTTTACAGATGATATCTACCGCATCGTAGAGTATATTCGCCAGATGCCAAGCATCCATATTTTCAAAGAGAGAGACTATATCCGTCAGGTCAAACCCAACGGCTACCGTTCCTATCATCTGATTCTAGAGGTGACCACTCCCTACCCAGACTGTCTGGGAAATGACCAGGGTACCTATTTTATCGAGATTCAACTGCGCACAATTGCCATGGATTCCTGGGCTAGCCTCGAACACCAGATGAAATACAAGAAAAACATCCAAAATCCTGAGCGAATCACGCGCGAGCTCAAACGTTGTGCCGATGAGCTTGCTTCTTGTGACTTGACCATGCAGACCATCCGTGATTTGATTCAGCGCTCTGATCAAGACTAAGGAGAACCTATGAAAATCCTACTTGCCGAAGATGAAACCCAACTAAACCGTGTTATCACTGTTGCTTTAGAACGCGAAGGCTACAGCGTTGATTCTGTTTTTAACGGACAAGACGCTGTCGAAAAGGCTGAATCTAACCACTATCACCTCATGATTTTTGACATCATGATGCCAATTAAAACTGGAATCGAAGCCCTCAAAGAAATTCGCCAGGCAGGCAATACGACCCACGTTATCATGCTGACAGCCATGGCCGAAGTAGATGACCGCGTAACTGAACTTGATGCAGGTGCTGACGACTACTTGACTAAACCTTTCTCGCTCAAGGAGCTCTTGGCTAGACTCCGTTCTACTGCACGCCGCCTGGAAGACTATACTCCGGATACAGTCGAATTAGGAAATACCCGCTTGGATATTGATGAACAAGAATTGGCTGCTACAAACAGCATTCGTTTGGGGAAAAAGGAGACCCAACTCTTGACTCTCCTCATCCAGCACGCTAACCAACCCCTCAGTTGTCAACAACTTCTAGAGCAGGTTTGGCCAGACGAGCTGGAAGAACAGGATCACGAGCTCGTCTTTCTCTATATCTCCTACCTACGCCAAAAACTCCAAAGTGTCCAGTCCTTAACTGAGGCTGAAGTCAAAAGTTTTCTCCCAAACATCCTCAAAAAGCAAGAAACTTATGGTTCTATTACTCATAAGGGACGCTATTTTACCTACCAAGTGAGCCAATCTACGACTGGGAAACTACTGGTCTTCTTTGAGACAACTAACTATATCCGCGAACGCGACACCCTACTTCAGGTCTCTATCTGGCTGGCCTTGGCTAGCTTACTCCTCCTCATACTGCTCTTCACCTTGATTTCAGGGATTGTCATTCGTCCTTTTATCAAAAACTATGAAAAACAACGGATGTTTATCACCAATGCAGGACATGAACTCAAAACGCCTCTAGCCATCATTTCGGCCAATACCGAGCTACAGGAATTAATGGAGGGAGAGACTGAGTGGAGTATCAGTACCAAAGAACAGACGGAACGACTCAACCACTTGATTGGAAGACTCATCCGACTTGCTCGGCTCGAGGAGCAAGAGGATATCAAACTAGCTCCTCAAAATATCTCCGTCATTGCTGAAAAGGTTACCTCAGATTTTGCTCCTCTCTTTACCAAAGAAGATAAAAAATTTGAAAGTTCTATTGAAGCAGACGTTGTAGAAAAAGTAGCCCAAGAAGAATTTTATGAGCTTCTTAGCATCCTTCTTGACAATGCCCGCAAATACTGTGATCCAGCAGGAACGATTCGCTTGATGCTCCAACGCAAAAATTACCTACTACGCAAACGAACTTGCATCACTATTTCTAATGATTACAAGGATGGACAAGCAGCTAATATTAAGCGTTTCTTTGATCGCTTTTATCGTGCGGAGACCTCTCACAACAACCAAACCATATCTGGACAAGGCATTGGTCTCTCTATGGCTCAGCATCTCGTCAGCCTATTTAGAGGTAAAATATTTGTCACCTACAAAAAACAGGTGATTACCTTTACCATCTGGTTATAGCTATAGCTCTTTTACCCTGTATCATTTCATAAAAAGCGAACAAGTCCGCATTCTAAAAACAGAATACGAGCTTGTCCGCCTTTTTCTATGTCTCTAAAATAAATGACGTCTCTTTCTCATCGTGCCAAGCGAATGCGGGTCACAATCCCATCCGGGTCTACCAAATCCAACTCACTTGAATTTAGCCATTTGGTCGGTGCTTCTAGCTCTTGTGCTTGCTGAACGATGTTCAAGAGTTCTTCCTTGCTTTCGACCTCAAGGACATAGTAGGCCAAGCCTGGCAAGCCTTGCTCACGCGGAGCTATACCTTTTCCAGCCCATTCGTTGACAGCCAGGTGGTGATGGTACTTCCCAGCCGCTATCCAACTAGCACTAGGAATGCTAAATTTATCTTCTAGTCCTAACACCTTTTGATAAAACTGGCTCGCCGCACGACTATCCTTCACCGATAGATGGATATGCCCCATTCTCGTCCCTTCAGCTAGGATAAAGGGATCTACCTTTTCCCCTAACTCATAGATATCCTGAGCCGCAAGGGACTCTGTCACACCGATAATGCGTCCGCCTTCTCGAATATCCCATGAAGAAACTGGCTTATCACGGTAGAGTTCAATGCCATTTCCTTCCAAATCTTCCAGATAAAGGGCCTCACTGTATCCATGATCCGCTCCTCCGACCAGAGGAATGCGCAAATCACTTAAGTGTTTCAGGACATCTGCCAAGGCTTTTCGTGTCGGCAATAAAATCGCCAGATGGTAGAGCCCATAATGCTCCCTTACTTCCCCAGCTTTTTCTGCCTGAATCAAGTGGACCAAGGCTTTTCTGCCAAGTCCCAAAATCGCTTCTGTCTCTGTTTGAGATAAAATCTCTAAGCCAATAATCTGGTGATAAAAAGCCGTTTGACTCGTCAAATCCTTGACATTTAAAACCGCCTCTGCTAGGTAAATGTGGCTTTGGTATGCATAAGTCATAGGGTGTCTCCTTTTTGTTGTAACTTTATTAATTACATCCATTATACACTATTGAGATGAAATGTCAACGAAGACAACTCAAAAGAGCTGAAAACCAGCTCTTCTTTTTATTTAACAACAAGCTCGTAACGAGTTTTACTAGTAAAGGTTTGCCCTGCTTTGAGAATGACTTGGTCTTTGAGGTCACTGTGAATGGCATCTGGTAAGGCCTGAGCTTCAAGGGCAATCCCATTGTGCTGAATCATTGGCTGACCAGCTATGACGACAGTCTCATCCACAAAGTTTGCGGTGTAGACCACAAAGCAAGGGGCCTCTGTCTTGAAAAGTAGGAAACGACCTGAGTTTTGGTCATAAAGGAAACCAGCATTGTCATGACCTACAGGAAGGGCAAATGGGTGATCCAAACCAGATACCAACTGGATTTGCTCATCATCCTCTGCAAAGATATCCTTGAGCAAAGCACCATTGTAGATGTGTTTCACCACATCGCGATCAGCATCTGGAGTTTTTGATGGAACACCGTCTGGAGCGATTGGGTAAATGCCCTCCGTATTTAGCTGAAAGACATGGCGGTCAACTGTCTGCGTGAAATCGCCAGACAAGTTGAAGTAGCTGTGATTAGTTGGATTGACCAGCGTATCCTGATCGGTCGTTACCTTGTAGCTGACTTCGTAGGCACCTGTTTCTTCCAAGTAGTAGCTGATCCAGATCTTAAGATTACCAGGAAATCCTCCTGTTCCATCTGTACGCTCTGTGTAGAGGGTCAAGCCATGGTCGCTCACCTCGACCAATTCAAACAAGCTCGAATCCCAACCAGTTGAACCACTGTGGTTACAGTTGCTAGCATTGTTTACTTCAAGGTCATAGGTCTTGCCATTAAGCTCAAATGTCGCACCTACGATACGACCTGCCACAGGACCCACACTTGCTCCATGCTTGGGACTATTGCCTACATAGCTAGCAAAATCATCAAAGCCTAGGATAACATTGGCAAAATTTCCAGCCTTGTCAGGCGTTACATAGCGCAAAATGGTCGCACCATAAGTCATGATTTCAAACTGGTAGCCACCGTCAGTCTCAAAGCAATAGGCCAAGACATCCTTGCCCTCATGATTTCCAAATACACGCTCTGTGTATGCTTTCATTCTTCTCTCCTTTGACTAAGTAAACAAACCATAGAGAGCCTATTCACCATCTATGGTTGTAGTTTTTATTTTCAGAATCCTTTGTCACAAAACCTTAAGTATTTTCTTAACAAAAAGGGATTCTTCTATACTTGTTTTATGCTTCTACACGTTCAGTCCATGAAGTCGCTGTGGTTTGGAGAACTTTGTTGAGTTCGTCAATGTTCTCAAATCCAGTTGTGCGTAGCCATTCACGAGCTGCTGCCTCACCGTCTTTGATGTAGGCTTCAACTGATCCTGCCCATGTTGCACGTCCGCAAAGAACACCGTTGAAGTTTGCGCCTGATTCGTGGGCAAAGACAAGGGTTTCTTGGAAGAGTTTAGCTGACACACCTGCACTCAAGTAGATATACGGCAAGTTAGTCGCTTCATCTTGTGCTTTGAAGAAGGCTGCTGCTTCTTCACGAGTATGAACGATTTCACCTTCGCCAAAGCCTTCAACGTATTTGACGTTGACTGGAACTTCCACTTTCAAAACATCAATGTTGAAGCGTGGGTCTGAGAAGACCTTCATAGCACCGATAACCTTGTGTGGTTTCACTTTTGCGTATTCTGCAGAACCTGCGTCAGCGATTTTTTCATCGTAAGCAAGGATTTCAAGGAAGAATGGAATGTCTTCCGCCACACACTCAGAACCAATACGTTCGATATAAGCTTGTTTTTGTTGGTTGAGTTCGTCAGAGCTGTCTACGTCATAGTAAAGCAAGAATTTGACTGCATCTGCGCCTTGTTCTTTGATGCGTTTGGCAGACCAAACATCCAAGCAGTCAGGCAAACGTTTGGTGCTTGTTGTATCGTAGCCAGTTTTCTCATAAGCAAGGAGAAGACCAGCATTTGGATCAAGCGCTTTTGTAGCTGGAAGACCATACTCAGGGTCAAGAAGCATAGATGATGCGTATTTTGTCAATTCATCTGCTACCAAGACTTTGAGTTCTTCCATTTGAGCCACTGTTGGCTCTTCTGTTTGGTATTGAGCTATGAGGCGTTTCAAAGCACCACGTTGGTCAAAGGCAAGAGCTGAGATGATTCCATTCTCGTCAGAGAGTTTTTGCAGGCAAGCTACTTTTTTGGGACTTAATTGTAATTTACTCATAGACACTTCCTTATTTTTGATAGTCATGAATGATTACACCTTGTACCACACGGTTTACGGTACCTGTAGGAGACGGTGTATCTGGTTTGTTTTCCACTTTAAGCGAAGTCAATAGGGCAAAGAGTTGAGCATAAACGATGTAAGGGAAGACACGGTAAATATCGTTCAAGACACCGCCACAACCAAGTGCTACTTCTTTGACATTTTCAAGACCAAAGGCTTGATCACTCAAGAGCACAACACGACGAGCAATCTGATCACCAGCCACTTCACGAACCAAGTCCAAGTCGTACTTGCGAGTGTAGTCTGTCGTTGTACCAAATACCAAAACAACTGTATCTTCGTTAATCAATGATTTTGGACCGTGACGGAAGCCAACGGGGCTTTCATACATGGTCGCCACTTGACCAGCAGTCAATTCCAAAATCTTGAGCTGAGCTTCATGAGCAAGTCCAAAGAAAGGACCAGCACCTAGGTAGATGACACGATTAAAGTCGAGATCTACAAGCTCTTTGACATCTACTGCATTGTCTAGAATCTTACGAGCAAGGCTAGTCACAACTTCAAAACGTTCAGCTTTCACAGCAAATTCTGTAGGATCAAAAACCAAGAGAGCTGTTAGCATCATGGACGTAAAGCTAGAAGTCATGGCAAATCCAGCATCATTGGAAGCAGCTGGTTGCAAGAGCAAAAGATTGCGCTCATCGCCATGAGCTTGAAGAGCCAATTTACCATCTGCTGCACAAGTAATAGTCACTTGATAAAGCTCATCAACCAAGGCTTTAGCCAAATCAACTGTCGCCACACTTTCAGGTGAATTCCCACTACGAGCAAAGGATACAAGAACAGTTGCCACATCTTTTTTCAGATAGGTTTCTGGATTGGCTACAATATCTGTTGTCGCAATGGCATTGAAATTCCATTTGCGTTCGTCATAGACTTCCTTAAAGTATGGTACCAAGGTATCTCCCACATAAGCAGAAGTACCAGCACCTGTCAAGATGACCTTGATATAGTCATGTTTATCAGCGATCCCTTGCAGAAAAGCTGCAATTTCTTCACGTTTCGCTTGATAGGCTTCAAAAGCCTCTTCCCATACATCAGGCTGTTGGTAGATTTCACGCGTAGTGATTTCTGCACCCAGTTCAAGTAATTCTTCTTTTGTGTAATTTAGCATAGAGTTCCTCTAATCTATTATTGTTTCATTCCTATTGAAAATATGGGAATGGGAGTGACTCCCATTCCCATGTATATTCTATACAAGCTGTTCTAACGGTTTAGCCGTTGTCACATATTATTGAATTGAGTTCCAACTAAAATCTTGGGGAAAAAGATCGATTATCGTCGGAGCATCGCTCCGTCCTCCTATCACCTATTTTCCCTATGATTTTTACGTCGTCACATCGTATACTCAATGAAAATCAAAGAGCAAACTAGGAAGCTAGCCACAGGCTGTACTATAGTACGGCAAGGCGACGCTGACGTGGTTTGAATTTGATTTTCGAAGAGTATTATTCGTCTTCGTCATCATCGAAGCCAGCTAACAGATCATTGACTTTTACAATGCTTTCTGTAGCACGGCTCTTATAATCCGCATCTGCACCTGTAAGGCTTGCATTGATAAATTCAATCACCATTGGAAGATTCATCCCTGCGTAGAGTTCAATGTCGCGACCTTCCATGATCAAACGGCTTACCACGTTACAAGGTGTTCCGCCGAGAAGGTCCGCAAAGACTAGGAAATCATCCAATCCTTCGATAGCAGCTTCAAATTTTGCAGTAAATTCTTCTGGACCATCTTCTGGAAGAAGAGCCACTGCATGAATGTTGTCCTGTGGACCCATGATCATTTCTGTGCTACCTTTAAGTTCTTCACAGAAACGACCATGACTCACCAAAATTAATGATTTACTCATAAATTATGCGCCCATTCCAAGTACAAATTTACCAAGAGCAGAAAGACCTACTGCAAGAACGATAATGATACCGATCGCTTTAGTAGAGTTCATACCTTTCTTACCAAGCAACCAGAAGATAAAGGCAGTAAAGATTGCTGGAAGCAAGCGTGGGAAGATTGAGTTCAAGATGTCCTGGAAGTCAATCATTTTTTCACCGATTGGCAATTTATAAGAAACTTCAAAGTTGATCAATGTTGCTACAAGAGCACCCATCATGAAGACACCAAGTACAGATGCAGCGTCAATCAAAGCTGTCAAGGTACTTTGCATGTTGTTGATAAGGCTAACCCCTTCTTTGTAAGCAAATTCCAATTGTTTCCAACGGAAGATGTCATAAGCTACTGCAACTGCAATCCAAAGGAAGATACCCCAAGGTTGGCCAGCGATAGCCATAGTTGCTGCGACTGACCCCATGATAGCAGGTACAAGTGAACCAAAGATTGTATCTCCAAGAGGAGCGAATGGTCCCATCAAACCTGTCTTGATACCGTTAACGGCGTCTTTTGCACCCACACCATCTTTTTCTTCCATGGCAAGGTCAAAACCAGCGATAATGGTATGGAAGAATGGTGAAGTATTGAAGAATTGAGTATGAACTTTCATCATTTCTTTCAATTCAGGAGTGCCATCCCCATACATTTTACGCAACTGAGGCAAGATCATGTAAAGGTAACCAGAAGCTTGCATACGTTCGTAGTTCCAACCTAATTGGAAAGTAAACAAGCTACGTTTGTTGATTTGATTAAAATCTTCTTTTGTAAGTTTGTAATTAGAATTCGTCATCTTCGATTTCCCCACTTTCTGATGGTGTAGAAGGTGCTGCTACAGCTACTTTTTGGCTATTTTTGAAGTGAAGCACTGCTAGGAAGATACCTACGATAGAGATACCAATCATAGACAATCCTTTGAAGTTGTTAGCAAAGCCAATCTTTTCAGCAACATCAGCAGGAAGAGTACCAAGGATACCCGCAACAGCGCCACCAAGACCTGTTACATATGAGTAAAGAACAGTCAACATAGCTGTCAAACCGAATCCCATTGCAAGGTAGTGAAGGTTACGTTTAACTGGAAGGTAACGAAGCAAGATTGCAAATCCAAGACCTGGAAGCATACGACCTGCAAGTGTCAAACCGTCTGCAACCCATTGGTATTCTTTAACAAGGTCTACTACTGATTGTACGAAAGCACCACCAAAAGCAAGAGCGAAGAATACTGGAAGGGCACGTGAAAGAGCCCATGGAAGCGCACCAAGTAGGTAGTTGCGTTCGATACCTTTGTAGTCAAAGCGTTCGATCGCAGCATCAATACGGTGTGCAAAGAAAGTAGTTGTCATACGTCCAAGAACGTCGAAGTATGTCAAAAGTGCTGCTACTGGTACAGCGATTGTTGTAATCGCAAGATCTGTATCAATACCTTGAGAGATAGAGAATGCTGTTGCAAGAACCGCACCAGAAGTTGCGTCGATACGAGAAGCACCACCGAAGGTACCAACCCCGAGAACGAACAACTGCAAGCTACCACCGATAAACAAACCAGTTGTCACATCTCCCATGATCAAACCAGTAATGAAACCAGCGAATACAGGGGAACCTGCAGATGAAACGATTGTCAACTCATCACAGATTTGATAAGCTGAGTACAAAGTGAGAAGTAAAATTTGCCACCATTGTATCATAACAATGACCTCCTAAAAATTTTTTCCTATTTTAATAAGCTCAAAAAGTCTGAAACTGGATCATTTGGAACCATTTGAGCAGTGAGTTTCACACCTTTTTCTGCTAGTTTGTGGAAATCTTCCACATCCTTGTCTACCACGTTGATAGAACGTGTGATAGAGCGAGTTTCTGGTGTTTGAGACATATTGCCGACGTTGAGTGTTTCAAGCGGAACACCTGCTTCAACCAAACCAAGGAAACGGTCTGGTTTACGTGCAACGATAAAGAGACGTTGGCTATCGTATTTACCAGCAAGGATATTTGCTGCTGCTTTCTCAACTGGCAAGATACTGAGTTTCACACCTGGTGGTGTCGCAA
Organism: bacterium; assembly: GCA_905221415.1. Classification (GTDB taxonomy): domain Bacteria; phylum Bacillota; class Bacilli; order Lactobacillales; family Streptococcaceae; genus Streptococcus. The sequence goes on along the minus strand of CAJNDC010000010.1, from coordinate 42,721 downwards.
GTTTCAAACCACTCTTTTCAATATCGTTGTTAACAACTTCGTCGTCTACAACCATAATGCGTGAAACATTTAGTTTTCCAGCCCAAAGATTGGCTACTTGACCGTGGATCAAACGTCCATCGATACGGCATCCTACAATTGTCATAAGTTTTCCCCCTTTATGTTTTTTAGTGTAGGTTTACGAGTTAAATGAATCTCTTCTTTATATTCGCCCTCAGTTTCAAAGATGATGATGCGGTTAGCACCTTCCTTGAGATAACTATGAGGGATATAAAGTGAGAGGGTCGGGCCGACATTCCAGAAACGCCCTAGATGACGCCCGTTGACAAAGGCAACTCCCTTACCAAACTCAGACAAGTCTAAGTAGGTATCCTTCGGCTCTTCAACAGTAAAGTCGAAAGCGTAAAAGGCTGGTTGTCCTTCTGTCCATCCTTTTGAAAAATCAATCTTCTCAGGATTATCCAGTGGCAGTGGATATTGTTTCCAATTCAGTAAGAAATGTAGATCTTTGCAGACACCTGTACGAATTCCTTTACGTTGCGTATCTGCCAAGAACTTATGTCCGTAGTTGACACGCCCCATATTTTCGATCAAGATGTCAATCTCTGAAAAGCCTTCTCGGTTACCCTGACAGTAGATGTCTTCACCAATCTCTGTCTGGTATTGAGTAGCAATCCATTGACCATCTACAAAGAGTTGAGCTCGGTCACGTCCATCAATGATACGGAGACGTTCTTCTTCTGCATCCCAACTTGCTTCAGTACGATAGAGAAGGTAGCCATAGCTTTGACCAAGTTCTTCCATCGCTTTTGGATAGAGGCTTTCAGTAGGACTAGAGAGACTATCTAGAGTTTCAAACAAGGAAACTTTTTCGACCAGTGGAATGGACCCTATCTCCATGCTTTCCTTATAGAGTGGTTCCAACTGTGGATACTCTGGGAAGTGTGTTGCCATCATCTTCTTGACTGCTAGGTATTTAGCAGTTGGATTTCCTTCTTCATCAAGAAGGGCGTCATAGTCATAAGATGTGACTTGTGGCAAATCTAGAGTTCCTCGAGCCGAGCAACCATTCATGAAACCAAAGTTTGTACCACCATGGAACATGTAAAGGTTGATAGAGCCTTGCTCCAATACCTCTCGAACAGCTTCTGCCAATTCTTTAGGATCACGAGTGATGATGGGTTCTTTCCAACGGTTGAACCAACCATCCCAGAATTCCATACACATGAGGGGCCATTTCTTGCCATGCTCATCAAAGAATTCCTGCATCTGTGAAAAGTTGTACGGAGCTTTAGAACCGAAGTTTCCTGTCACAAAGAGATCGTCTTCGATCAAGGTTCCGGCTTTCAGAGTAGCCCTCCATGGGCCATCTGAAGTAAAGAGTGGGCAATCAATCCCTCGGTCTTCCATCAATTTCCGAATTGCTCGTAGATAAGACTTATCTTCTCCATAAGAGCCATATTCATTTTCGACTTGCATCATAAGAATGTTTCCACCATTATCCAACAAGCGAGGCACAAGCCTTGGCAATAATTGGTCATAATAGCGAGCAACAGCCTCGATGTAGGCCGGGTCGGACGAGCGAATTCGCATGTCCTTGGTCAAGAGCCAAGCCGGCAAGCCACCAAATTCCCATTCCGCACAGATAAATGGAGACGGGCGTACAATGGCATAGAGACCCAAATCTTGTGCAATTTGAAGAAATCTCTCCAAATTTCTGGCACCTTCAAAATCAAACTCCCCTTCAACAGGTTCGTGTAAATTCCAAGCCACATAGGTCTCGACTGTATTAAAGCCAAGCGCCTTTAAGTTATAGAGAGAATGATACCAATCCTCTGCTGGAATTCTAAAATAATGAATGGCGCCGGACAAAATCTTGAACGGTTTTTCGTCTAAATAGAAATCGTCCTCAATTTTAAATCTTGTCATGTCATTACCTCTGACGAATTAAGTTTGCGCTTTCATTTATTATAATATTAACTATAATCAAATCTTTTGCATTTGTCAATAGGTTTTAGAAAATTATTTAAAATTTTTCTATTTTTTTACTTACCGTTTACCGAAATTATCTAAAAATAGCATGAAAACGATCTTTTTATGTATGATAATTCACAAGAACATCAAATGAATTTTTTTACATGTAAAATAACATTTTTAGTCTATTATTTTAATTTTTTGACCTTAATACTACTCTTTTCTTTATATTTGTGGTAAAATCAAAATTGGAGAAAGAGAATCGAGGTGAAATTTATGGCTATTCCTAAATACCAATATATTAAAGATGAATTAAAAAATAAAATCATCTCTGGTCAATTTGCAAGTGGAGATAAATTTTATACAGAAGCCGAATTGATCGCGATGTACGATGTGAGTTCAATCACAGTTGTTCGTGCCTTGAACGACCTTGCTAAAGACGGCTACATTGTCCGCCAACAAGGTAAAGGTACTTTCGTTTCACGTGCCCGCAAGCACAAACTCGTTGAGTTTTCAGATGTCGAAATCTTTGAAACAAAAGACGATAAAGTTACTGTCCTTTCTATCGAGCGCGGAAACAAACTTGAATATTTAGATAAACTTGGACTTCGTGGAGATCAATTCTACTATAAGATTGAACGTATTCGTCAGACAAACGACGTGACATACATCTACCACACATCTTATATTCCTGAGCAATACATCAATGCCAACTATCCAAATCTTGACTATTATAGCTCTATCTATACACGTTTCAAATTGGATTACCGCATTCACATGAGTGATGAACATTTTGAGGAAATCAACGAAATCGCATTCCCTACACCAGAGCATGCTGCTTCTGTACTCGGAATCGATACACAATTCCCAACTGTCTTCCAAACAAAGACTACAAAACTTGAGGCCACTGGCCAAGTCCTTGCCTATAGTGAAACTTATAAGCGAGCGGACTACTACAAAATCAAATTCATCTCATGCAATCGAGGTCATTAAGAAAAAGCCTGAGCCTAGCTCAGGCTTTTTCTATATTCATTATAGCACGAGAAAGAAGTTGTGAAAACGCTATGAAGGGCTCTTATTTAATTAGTAGCATTTTTACTAAAAACAAGTTAAATTTTCGTTTGGTTTTTCCTCTATTTTATGCCTTATTAGCAAATTTCTCCTAAATCTTATGATTTCCTCTATTTATTATAGTTCTTATATAAACCCGCTTGACATTTTACTCCTTAGATAATAAAATAAAATTGGTTTTATGTAAACGCTATCATACACGATAACAACAAGGAGGTTTTGTCATGAAACTAGAAAAGAAACAGCGCTTCTCCATCCGTAAATACGCGGTTGGGGCGGCTTCTGTACTTATAGGATTTGCTTTTAGCGCCCAAGTCGTATCTGCCGACGGGATTACTCCAGCTCCAACAGCTGAAGAAACTGTTCAAACGATTCAGGAGAGTCCGCGAGCAACCGAAGAACCTGTAGACTCTAAGGTTCCAGAAAAACTGGAAGAAAAGGCTGACAAGCCTGTAAAAGAGGAGGTCAAAGAAGACAAGGAGGCTCCTCGAACAGTTGCTCTAACAACAGAAGAGTCAAGCGCACCAGTTGTGACAGAAAATGCTAGTCCAACTCCTACTGCCGAGAAAGAAAGCCCTGCCCCAGCTGAAACTCCTGCTGAAAGCACTCCTTCCGAAAAGAAAAATGAAGCCGTCACACCTGCAGTAGCCACTCCTAGCACGGAACGAGCAACTCAGGTAAATGAAAAATTGGCAAAAAGAAAAATGATCTCAATCGACGCTGGACGCAAGTACTTCTCTCCAGACCAACTCAAAGAAATCATCGACAAAGCCAAACACTACGGTTATACTGATCTTCATCTACTAGTTGGAAATGACGGCATGCGTTTTATGTTGGACGACATGACAATCACAGCCAATGGCAAAACCTATGCAAGTGACGATGTCAAACGTGCACTTGAAAACGGAACCGATGCCTACTACAAAGATCCAAACGGCAACCATTTAACAGAGAGTCAGATGACGGACTTGATCAACTATGCTAAAAACAAAGGCATTGGTCTCATCCCAACTGTAAACAGCCCTGGTCACATGGATGCGATTTTGCATGCCATGAAAGAACTAGGCATCCAAAAACCGAACTTCAACTACTTTGGTAAGGAATCTGCTCGTACCGTTGACCTTGATAACAAAGAGGCTCTTGCATTTACCAAAGCTCTGATCGACAAGTACGCTGCTTACTTCGCTGGCAAAACTGACATCTTCAATATAGGACTAGACGAGTACGCCAATGATGCTACAAACGCCAAAGGCTGGAGCGTTCTTCAAGCCTATAAATGGTATCCAGAAGATGGATTCCCTGACAAGGGTTATGATAAATTTATCACCTACGCCAATGACCTTGCTCGCATCGTCAAATCTCACGGCCTCAAACCAATGGCCTTTAACGATGGTATCTACTACAATAGCGACACTAGCTTTGGAACCTTTGACAAAGACATCATCGTTTCTATGTGGACTGGTGGATGGGGCGGATACGACGTCGCTTCTTCTAAACTTCTAGTTGAAAAAGGCCACCAAATCCTTAATACCAACGATGCTTGGTACTATGTTCTCGGCCGTAATGCTGACGGCCAAGGCTGGTACAACCTCGACCAAGGTCTCAATGGGATTAAGAACACTCCAATCACTTCTGTACCAAAATCTGAAGGAGCAGATATTCCGTTCATCGGTGGTATGGTAGCTGCTTGGGCGGATACCCCATCTGCACGCTATTCACCATCACGCCTCTTCAAACTCATGCGTAGCTTCGCAAATGCCAATGCTGAATACTTCGCAGCTGACTATGAGTCTGCTGAACAAGCTCTGAAAGAAGTACCAACAGACCTTAACCGCTATACTGCAGAAAGTGTCGCAGCTGTCAAAGAAGCTGAAAAAGCCATTCGCTCACTCGATAGCAACCTCAGTCGTGCCCAACAGGACACGATTGACCAAGCAATCGCGAAACTCCAAGAAGCTGTAAGCAATTTGACCTTCACACCAGAAGCTCAAAAAGAAGAAGACGCGAAACGCGAAGTTGAAAAACTTGCCAAGAACAAGGTAATCTCAATCGACGCTGGACGCAAGTACTTCTCAGCTGAGCAACTCAAACGTATTATTGATAAAGCTAGTGAACTTGGATATTCTGATGTGCATCTCCTCCTAGGAAATGATGGACTTCGCTTCCTACTTGATGACATGACTATCACTGCTAACGGAAAAACTTATGCAAGTGACGATGTCAAAAAGGCCATCATTGAAGGAACAAAAGCTTACTACGATGATCCAAACGGAACCACTCTTAGCCAGGCTGAAATCACTGAATTGATCGAGTACGCAAAATCAAAAGGGATTGGACTCATCCCAGCGATCAACAGCCCAGGTCACATGGATGCCATGCTCATTGCTATGGAAAAATTAGGCATCGCAAACCCTCAAGCTAATTTTGATAAAGTCTCCAAAACAACCATGGACCTCGAAAACGAAGAGGCGATGAACTTTGTCAAAGCCCTTATCGGTAAGTACATGGACTTCTTTGCGGGCAAGACTAAGATCTTTAACTACGGTACAGACGAATACGCTAATGACGCTACCAACGCTCAAGGCTGGTACTACCTCAAATGGTATGGACTCTATGGCAAGTTTGCTGAATATGCCAACACTCTTGCTGCTATGGCTAAAGAAAGAGGCCTTCAACCGATGGCCTTCAACGATGGTTTCTACTACGAGGATAAGGATGATGTTGAGTTTGACAAGGATGTCATCATCTCTTACTGGTCTAAAGGATGGTGGGGCTACAACCTTGCATCTCCTCAGTACCTTGCAAGTAAAGGCTATAAATTCCTTAATACCAACGGAGACTGGTACTACATTCTCGGTCAAAAACCAGAAGATGGCGGTGGCTTCCTCAAAAAAGCTCTCGAAAATACCGAGAAAACTCCATTTAATCAACTAGCATCAACTAAATACCCTGAAGTTGACCTTCCTACTATTGGTAGTATGCTTGCTATCTGGGCAGATAGACCAAGTGCTGAGTATAAGGAAGAAGAAATCTTTGAACTCATGACTGCCTTCGCAGATCACAACAAAGACTACTTCCGCGCTAACTACAATGCACTCCGTGAGGAGCTTGCTCAAATCCCTGCGAACCTAGAAGGATACAGCAAAGAAAGTCTCGATGCCCTAAATGCAGCTAAAGAGGCTCTCAACTACAACCTCAATCGCAGCAAGCAAGCTGAGTTAGACGCTCTCGTAGCCAAACTCAAAGCAGCCCGCCTAAGCCTCAAACCAGCGACAACTCACTCAGGAAGCCTCGATGAAAACGAACTAGCTGCCAATGTTGAAACCAAACCGGAACTCATCACAAGAGCAGAAAAAATTCCTTTTGAGGTTATCAAAAAAGAAAATCCGAACCTCCCAGCTAAGCAAGAAAAGATTGTCACACCAGGTGTAGAGGGTGAACGCACTCATTACATCTCTGTCCTTACTGAAAATGGTAAACAAACAGAAACTGTTCTAGATAGCCAAGTAACCAAAGAGCCTGTGACCCAAGTGGTTGAAATCGGTGCCCCTATTACGCACAAAGGGGATGAAAACGGCCTTGCTCCAGCTTCCGAAGCAAAACCAAGACTAGATATCCAAGAGGAAGAGATTCCGTTCACTACCGTAACACGTGAAAATCCGCAATTACCAAAAGGACAAAGTCAAGTAGTCGTTGCTGGAGTAAATGGTCGCCGTACCGTCTTCTACTCTGTCAGCACTACTGCTGACGGCAAGGAAGAAAGAACCCTTGTCAATAGTGCGGTATCGCAGGAAGCGATCGCTCAGGTTGTCGAAGTCGGAACTGCCGTTGAGAAAGCTGAGCAAGCTAAACCAACTACAGCCAAAGCAGAAGAAAAACAACTCCCTGCAACAGGAAGTCAAGACTCTACAGGCTTGGTCGCAGTAGGACTCATGGCCACACTAGCAGCCTACGGACTCACTAAGAAAAAAGAAGATTAACCCCCTTCGATAAGCATACAAAAAGCGAGATTGAATCTCGCTTTTTGTTATGATTAGTCACCGAGTCCGATACGTTCAAAGATATCATCCACACGTTTAGTGTAGTATGCAGGGTTGAAGATTTCGTCAATTTCCTCTTGAGTCAGGCGTGAAGTCACCTCTGGATCTGCTTCCAGAAGCGGTTTAAAGTCTACTTGGTTGTCCCAAGAGTAGGCTGTTTTTGGTTGCACCAAGTCATAGGCTTGCTCACGGGTCATGCCTTTTTCAATCAAGGTCAACATAGCACGTTGGCTAAAGATAAGACCGAAAGTAGAGTTCATGTTGCGGATCATGTTTTCTGGGAAGACCGTCAAATTCTTGACGATATTTCCAAAACGGTTGAGCATGTAGTCAATCAAAATAGTCGTATCTGGGGTGATAATACGCTCAGCTGATGAGTGAGAGATATCACGTTCGTGCCAGAGAGCGACATTTTCATAGGCTGTCACCATGTGACCACGGATAACACGCGCAAGACCAGTCATGTTTTCAGAACCGATTGGGTTGCGTTTGTGAGGCATTGCAGATGAACCTTTTTGCCCTTTGGCAAAGAACTCTTCGACTTCGCGCTGTTCAGATTTTTGAAGACCACGGATCTCCGTTGCCATACGCTCGATGGAAGTCGCGATGCTGGCAAGAACTGCAAAATACTCAGCGTGGAGGTCACGAGGAAGGACCTGTGTAGAGATTTCTTGAGCACGGATACCAAGCTTGTCGCAGACGTATTTTTCAACAAAAGGTGGGATGTTGGCAAAGTTCCCAACCGCACCAGAAATTTTACCAGCTTCCACACCAGCAGCCGCATGCTCGAAACGCTCGATATTGCGCTTCATTTCGCTGTACCAATTCGCTAATTTAAGACCGAAAGTTGTCGGCTCAGCGTGCACACCATGGGTACGACCCATCATGATGGTGAACTTGTGTTCCTTAGCCTTATCAGCGATAATCTTGGTGAAGTTTTCAAGGTCACGACGGATGATGTCGTTGGCTTGCTTGTAGAGGTAACCGTAGGCCGTATCCACCACGTCGGTAGAAGTCAAACCATAGTGAACCCACTTGCGCTCCTCACCAAGAGTCTCAGAAACTGCACGTGTGAAGGCCACCACATCGTGGCGAGTCTCTTGTTCAATCTCTAAAATACGGTCGATGTCAAAGTCCGCTTTTTCACGAATCAAAGCCACATCTTCCTTAGGGATTTCTCCCAACTCAGCCCATGCCTCGTCAGCCAAGATTTCCACCTCAAGCCAAGCACGGTATTTATTTTCTTCACTCCAAATGTTCGCCATTTCGGGGCGAGAGTAACGGTTGATCATGATTAAGACACCAAGGGCGACTAGAAAGCGACTGAATTTTAGGAAACCAACAACGGACGCTTTCGTCCTAGGAGGTTTATCTAAATTCCGAGCTTTCTGCCCGGGTTCAGTTCTGCAAACTAAATGCCCATTTCCTTTCTTTGTTTACAATTAGGAAATCCGGAGCCCGTATTCAGTTTTGGTGAATACGGGGCCCTTGTTCCTTTCTTCTTTTATTTTCTACATGAGGAGCGCTTTTAGCAAGAATCCAAATACTTGAATTTGCTCTCTTCTCCTTATTGTTAAAAATTTTTAGCTCATTCAGAGATTATGTAGCCTGTATTCTTTGTTATACTTTTTAACTTCTCTTTAAATTATTTCGAAATAACCAATTTTATAAAATTTCAGAAGAATTTAATATTACTAATTCCGACACTGCTTCCAATAATGGAATCTCATTTCTCAAAATATCTTTATGAATATTTACTCGATAAGTTTGAGATTTCCTATTACTCTTACTGTGAATCAAGGAATTTCTAGTAAAATAAATCCTTTTTGCAAGAGTAATATATATCCCCTCTTCGTCACTGAAAGAAATACCAGGACCATTACTAAAATCTACTTTATTATTTTGATAGTAGTCTGGATTTTGTTTCAACTCTATTAGTCTTTCTCTTAATTCTGTAGGTCTGACATACTCTTTTAAAACAAATTTCAAGGATTCTAATTCATTACCTTGACCATCCTCACCAAAGCCAGTCAATCGTTTATGAGAAAAATAAGCCAACTCCTTGATTTTGGATTTATTCCTATATGAAAAATCAGGATGGGTTATTTTGTTCATCAAATCTTCTATTAATTTTTTATTAAATATTTCATCATAAAAATATTCTAAGATATGATAATAAGAAATAAATTGTATAAATGGATCGCTACTTTCCGAAGCTTGTCGGTAGTATTCAATTATAAACGGATCGTATCTCCTTTTTGGTGCCTCCATTTCAAAAGGTTTTACCCCATACAACCTTCTCTCATCACTAATTTTATTCAAATTTTCAGCTTCAATTATTGGTCTATGTTTACTATAAATATAAGTAAAAATAAAAGAATCTTTATATTGTTTGAACTCATATATATTCTTAGGTTCGTTAGAAATAATTTTCAATGAAAAATGATAGGGAGCAATTCGACTCGATAGATACGTTAAAAATGGTTCATATTTCTTATCTTGTTCAAATTCTACTTGTTCAAGTCTCCCAACTCTTCTCTTACGCACATCCATATCTTTAAAATACATAAGTATGTCATAACCAGGATGAACCATTTCCTCAATTCGTTTATATAGTAAATAAAATGTTGCAACATCAGAAATTCCAGCTATACGATAATTTATATTAGAAGCATTATCCTCTACCTCTATAGGAGAGTAGTAATATCTCGGAGGACGTCTTACATCACTTGATGTCAAAAACAGTTCAAAACTAGTACTGGACTCTAAAAAATAATTTTCTTCCTGCTTATAGTTAGGTAATGAGAAAAACAATTTCTCCATTTCTTCATTATCAAACATCAATAATTCATTATCTACATATACTGAATTTTCCACCTTAAAGTATATTTTATCACCTGGTGTATCGACCTGAAGTCCCAAATATTCAAACAACTTTGTTTTAAAAGTAATATAATCCATAATTTCTTATTCAAATTCTTCTTTTCCAATCCACACAAATGGACAATGACCTAGCGTATTCAAATCCGTATCCAGTGGCAAATCATAAATCACCAAATAGTTTTCTGGGTGCTGAGCTACTAGCTCTTCATGCTTGTCTTTCACCTTTCGTGATCCCCACTAGCACACAAGACCTCAACGACTGCTCTACAGCCTTATCTTGTTCAATAAAACCATTGTACAACCCAGAATACTCTAGACAGAAATGCCCTTCATATTGGCTTCCAGAATAGGCATCTCAACACCCAACTCCAGACCAGTCTGATAAACACTTTGACAACAATAAAAGATATCTTGTTTGTCATTATGCAAGGTCATGATTTTTCGGGTCAGCTCATTTTTCGCAAACATAGTTTTCATGGCCTTCCCTGCAATCCAAGCGGGAATTTTATAAGGCAAGAGTTCTGCTTTGTAAAGTTTCAAATTCACACCACGCGCTTCTACGACTTTCAAAGCCTCTCGAATGGCCTTGATGGCTAATGATAATTCCGAAGAACTGTTCATCAAGTTCAAAGCCAATTTTTCTGGATTTTCTAGATTTCCCGAGCGTGCAGCTGTCGAGGTGACACCCGCATTAATCGCCATGTGAATCCAAATCCACTCGACCATATCATGGGGAATCTCCCACTTCAAATCTGCCGAAGTCAGCAAATCCGTCAAATCAGCATAATTGGAGATGTGTGCTTTTTTCTCCCCTTCTAACATTAAATGGTCGAACAAGACGCCATCCAAATGGTCCTTATTCCTATGACCACCAGCTGTCGGAAATGCGAGAATATAGTTATACTCCCCTGCCCATTTCTCTACTTCCTCTCGCGTATTCCAGAAATTACAGAAGAAAACGAGAGTTCCTTTAATCCGATTTTCTCGCAAGGTTTCCACGGCTTCTTTTACAAAACCATGACGCACACTGATAAAAATAAAATCATATTCCGCATGATCTTCCGCTACATGAACCACATAGGTATCCCGTTTATTTTCACCTTTGGAAACATAACGGCCATCTAGCAAATCAACTGTCAAAACGTTTGGTGCTGTACTTTTCTTACTTTCTCTCAGCACGTGCTCTACCTGATGACCTGCTTTTTGAAAAGCATAGGCATAAATGGCCCCGATAACCCCAAGACCTAAAATTGCTATTCTCACCTAAAAATCAATCCCCTTCCCAAACTCAACCACACTATCCGGCACATCACTAAACAAAGTCACATGTCCCATCTTGCGGTTGTGCCTCGCTTCTATTTTACCATACATGTGGAGGTGGGCGCTTGGATTTTCTGCGACATACTTTTCAGCGGCCTCGACATGCTGGCCGAGAACATTGATCATAATAGCTGGTGCATGTAGCTTGATGGCTGGTAATGGTGCTCCGAGAACGCCCAAGATATGGGTATCAAACTGGGAGAAGTCGCAGGCTTCGATTGAGTAGTGGCCAGAGTTGTGTGGCCGAGGGGCAATCTCATTGACAATAATATCATCAGCCGTCGCAAACATTTCTACGCAAAGCGTTCCAGACAAGTTGAGTTGCTCAGCGATTCTCACGGCCATAGCTTTTGCTTTTTCAGCTAGACTTGCCGAAATCCGAGCAGGCACAATGGTCTTAGACAGGATGTTATTGCGGTGGATATTTTCCTGAACGGGGAAAACCGTCACATCCTTGCCATTTCCAGATACGATGACAGAAATTTCAAGATCAAAATTGACAAATTCTTCCAAAACACAGTCTGCTGAGTCGGCTAGCGCATAGGCTTCTACCAAGTCTGCTTCTGAGCGAATAACCTTTTGCCCATGCCCATCGTAGCCACCAGTCGCCGTCTTGAGGACATAGTTTTTAGAAAGGTCTATATCTGCCAAGTCTTGGCTAGAAGTCACAACCTTGTAGGGCGCAACAGTGACTTGAGCCTTGTTTGCGAGAAAATCCTTTTCAAAAATCCGATTTTGAGAAATGCGGAGCAGGTCCGTCCCTTGAGGGAGCTGACCACCCTTGATAACGGCATCTAAACCGTCAGCATCGACATTTTCAAACTCATAGGTGAGGACATCGCAACGCTCAGCCAACTGACGGAGGGCATCCACATCGTTATAAGGAGCCACGATGATCTCCGCCACGCGAGAGGCTGGGCAATCCGCCGCAGGATCCAGCGCGATAACCTTGTGCCCCATGTAGATAGCAGAAATGGCCATCATCTGACCCAGCTGACCACCACCGATAATTCCGATTGTTTTAGATGAGCTCATTTGTAGACTCCTCTGCGATTTTTCCTTGCTCTTCTGCGAAATCTGCCAATGCTGTCGCGATAGCCTGATCCTCTACTGACAGGAGACGGAGGGCAAAGAGGGCCGCGTTAGTCGCTCCAGCTTCTCCGATAGCCATAGTCGCAACAGGCACGCCACCCGGCATCTGTACGATAGAGTAGAGCGAGTCCACGCCACTAAGAGCGCGCGACTTGACAGGTACCCCGATGACAGGAAGGGTTGTTTTGGCTGCGACCATCCCTGGCAAATGGGCTGCGCCTCCTGCACCTGCGATAATGACCTTGATGCCTCGGCTACGAGCCTCCTCCGCATGTCTGAACATGAGGTCTGGAGTACGGTGGGCAGAGACAACTTTCTTTTCATAAGCTACACCGAAGCGGTCTAGAACTTCTGCGGTTTTTTGCATGGTAGCCCAGTCGGATTTTGAGCCCATGATAATGGAAATTACTGGTTTCATTTCTTCTCCTTTTTCTTCCTTTCAACAATCACCTTAGGTTGTGAGGGACGGCAGCAGCCACCAAAGGTGTCTCATGCCTAAATCGGAAGCCCAAGGTCTTCCGATTTCCCTAAACGATTGGCTTATAATCCAATCGTTCTTTCACAACGGTGGTGATTGCTCTATATCAGCTCGCTAATGCTCGCAAATCAAACGACCATTATCGTATTTTGTGAATTTTTATTTTTCTTTTAAATAATCGTCTAATGTAATGCGGACGTAAGCGAACGCTTGTGGCGTTCCATTACTAAAACTGGAGCCTAGGTCTCCAGTTTTCCGCTCCTAGTAGCAAAGTTACTAGGAGTTCCACTACTGCGACGATTATTCTATAGTGGCTCGCTTTCGCTCGCCATGGCAAATATGTCTGTTAATCTTTTATAGCCTTACTTCCAATATCTGTTCGGTAAAAGAGACCTTCTGTGTTTTGTTGGGAGAGTTCTTGGTAGATGGTATTTTGGGCTTCTTTGACGGTATCTGCTGTGGTGACAAGCATATAGACACGTCCACCGTTTGATAGCAATGCTCTGCTATTTTCCGCAAACTTAGCTCCAGCATAGTAGGTGATAATGTCGCCTTCTGTCTTAGTTGGCAACTCGACACCCTTTGCATAATCTAGCGGGTAGCCGTTGGATGCGACAACCACACCAAGAGTCACACCCTTGTCCGTCCACGTGATGTTTGGCTCCTTGCCATCAAGAATATCCGTGATATTTTGTGCAAAATCAGATATCAAACGAGGCAAGATAATCTGAGTTTCGGGATCTCCAAAACGAGCATTGAACTCGATAACCTTAGGTCCATCAACTGTCAAGATAAGACCCGCGTAAAGGACACCAAGATACGGACGACCTTCTTTGATCATCCCTTCAAGGACTGGCTTGACAATAGTATCAACCGCTGTGGCAACCACGCTCTGTGGCAAGTGGGGAACTGGCGAATAGGCCCCCATCCCACCAGTGTTAGGGCCCTTGTCGCCATCATAAGCACGTTTGTGATCCTGAGCTGTTGGCATAATGTAGAACTTGTCCCCATTGACAAAGGCAAAGAGAGAAAACTCCTCTCCGTCAAGAAATTCTTCAATAACCACACGCGCACCAGAATCCCCAAATTTATTGTCCAAAAGCATCTCGTGAGCGGCTTCTACTGCTTGCTCGACTGTCTCCGCAACGACGACACCTTTCCCGAGCGCCAATCCATCCGCCTTGACAGCGATAGGAGCGCCTTTCTCCTCGATATAAGCCTTGGCCTCCTCGAAATCTGAAAATGTGCCATAGGCTGCTGTCGGAACGTCATATTTGACCATGATTTCCTTAGCAAAATCCTTGGACCACTCCAGCTCCGCTGCCAATCTTGTTGGACCAAAGGCTTTGAGACCAGCTTGGTTAAAATCATCCACAATTCCAGCAGCAAGGGCATCATCTGGCCCGATGAAGGTCCAAGCAATATCGTTGGCCTTTGCAAACTCAATTAACTTAGAATGTTCGGAAATAGAGATATTTACCAATTCCAAACCATCCAGAGTCATCCCGTCATTTCCAGGAGCTACAAAGACATTTTCAACGTCTTTTGATTCAAGCAACTTCTTAGCAATCGCATGTTCACGACCACCCGAACCGACAACTAACAGCTTCATCTCTCAACCTCTTTTGCGAATTATTTACTAACATTATATCACAAACGTTCGTTTTAATCTCGTTTCGTTCTGCCTTTTTATCAAAAAAGGAAAGAAACTGTTTTCTTCCCTTTTGTCTTCTTAATGTCTAAAATGTCTCACTCCTGTGAAGACCATAGTCAAGCCATATTTGTCAGCCACTTCGATAGACTCTTGGCTGCTCATTAACCAGTTATATCAGAAAGGTTAAAAAGTAGCTCTCATTTAATCGTTTTTCATTTCGCGTATTTTTCTAGATGTGTTTGAATTTTTGGCATGATGAGATGCATGATTTTAAGATTCGTAAAAGCTATTATCATGGCCAATAAAAGATAGACAACGACTGATAACAAAGAAACATCATAAGGCCAATAGTGAGAAATAATCATTAGAACCATCGGCAATTCTAGGGTTACCGTGACGACTCCAGGAACATAGCCCCTAAATTGCAGGCACATGATATAATGGATTATGAAATGAGCTGTATACGCTATTACAAAAGATAAATAGAGTAGGTTGTTGTGAGTCAATTGGCAAAGTCCAGAAATAAACAGCAAAATAACAAACTCTTCTAAAACACCTACTGCAAAGGCGGAACTTTGCGTAACGGAACCAAAAAACGGTTTTCTAAAAGTCGCTAACTTTTGATGATGGCGTATTTTCCACAAGGGCATAATAATCATTTCTTCAAAATCGTGTAAAATAAATAAAATAGGTAGCATCCAAACGTTAAAAAGAATGCTCATATCTTTACCTCCTTAATAGCAACTAACAATTGTACAATGTTAAGAATAAATGATAATCATATATCACGCGTAACACTTTTAGTATAAAGATAAACTGTTACAAAAACAAGAGGTTAAGAGAAATTGGCACAGTTTGACCAAAAGTGTGACAGGAAAGGAAAAATACCATGGAATATCAAACGCGACAATGGCTGGAGGAAGCCTTGTTCGATTTATTAGCAACTAAGAAATCCCTTCATAATATCAGCATTGCAGAACTCAGTGAGCATGCTCAGATTGCTAGACGAACGTTTTATCGTTATTACCATTCAAAAGAGGAAGTTCTTACGAACTATTTAGACCGCTTAATTCAAGACTATATTATCGAACTTCAAACAGCAAAACTGACTAATTTTGAAGATTTGGTGAACCTTTTCTTTCAGTATTGGAGCCAGTACACTGAGCCATTAAAAATTTTGCAGGACGCAAACTTGCTCGTGCTTATCTTGCAAAGGTCTTATGATAAGCTTTCTGCTGCTTATACCACTGTCATGGCACCTTGGCATGTCACAAACAGTAATCAAAGACAAATCACTTATGATAGTAGATTCATCGTTGGAGGTCTCTACAATATTTTTGATGAATGGTTAAAAACAGATTACCAGACAATGCCTGTTAACGAGCTAGTCACAACAACCTTAAACACCATAAAACGTATGAAAAATAGTTAAGTGAGAAACTGAGTTTTTCGAGATTAGTCATGAACAGCTCTAACAAATCATTTTAATAATTTCTAATACTAAAATGCTTATTGTTTTAGACATACAAAAAGAGAAGACAACTTACGTCTTCTCTCGTTGTTAGTGATAAATCATTCATCATAGTTGATAATGAGCTAATTTTTAAATACCCATCAATGTCTAAAATGTCTTACTCCTGTGAAGACCATGGTCAAGCCATATTTATCCGCTGCTTCGATGGATTCTTGGTCACGGACAGATCCACCTGGTTGGATGATGGCTTTAATGCCTGCTTTGGCGATTTCTTCCACGTTATCTGCAAATGGGAAGAAGGCATCTGAAGCAAGAACAGCGCCGTCAAGACGGTCTTTAGCTTGGTCAATAGCAATACGGACTGAAGCCACACGGTTGGTTTGACCTGGCCCAACGCCAAGTGTCATGTGATCATTGGTCACGATAATTCCGTTTGATTTGACGTACTTAATAGCCTTCCAAGCAAACTCAAGAGCAGTCGCCTCTGTCTCGGTTGGTTGACGTTTGGTTACCACTTGCCAGTCAGCTGAACTTTCTTTGACAACGTCTTGATTTTGCACGAGAAGTCCACCGACCACGCCTGTGTATTCTGCCTCTACCTCACTGGCATCTTGAGCGTCAAATGGTAGGGCAAGGATACGCAGGTTTTTCTTTTTATTGGTCAAAATAGCTAACGCTTCATCGGTATAGCTCGGTGCGATAATGATTTCAAGGAAAACGCCGTGCATCTTCTCAGCTGTCGCAGCATCCACCTCACGGTTAAGGACGACAATTCCACCAAAGATAGACACTGGGTCAGATTCATAAGCGTAGTCCCAAGCTGTTTCAATGTTGTCAGCCTGACCGATTCCACATGGGTTCATGTGTTTGAGAGCCACAACAGTTGGACGGTCTTTGAAATCACGGATGATACGGATAGCTGCATCCGCATCACGGATATTGTTAAAGGACAATTCTTTCCCGTTTAGCTGTTTAGCGGATGCAATGGAGTATTCCGTAGGAAGAGCTTTTTGGTAGAAGTCTGCATCCTGCTGAGGGTTTTCACCGTAACGCATGGGTTGCTTGAGGTCGTAGGTCAAAGTGAGTTTTTCAGGTTTGCTTTCGCCCACTTGAGCTGTGAAATACTCTGCAATCAAGGCGTCATAAGCTGCTGTGTGGCGGAAAACCTTAGCCGCCAAACGTTGGCGAGTTTCATAACTTGTTTCACCGTTTGCTGCCAATTCATCAAGCACCACTGCATAGTCAGCAGGGTCTACCACAACCGTCACGCTGGCATGGTTTTTAGCTGCTGAACGAAGCATAGACGGCCCACCAATATCGATGTTCTCCACCGCATCAGCGTAGGTCACATCTGGTTTGAGAATCGTTTCCTTGAATGGGTAAAGATTTACTACAACGAGGTCAATCAATTCGATATTATTGTCCTTAGCCGCTTGAAGGTGGCTATCCAAGTCACGACGAGCGAGGAGCCCACCATGGATATTTGGATGGAGGGTCTTAACACGACCGTCCATCATTTCTGGGAAACCAGTCACATCATCGATGGCAACCGTGTCCACCCCAGCATTGTCAAGGACAACCTTGGTCCCACCTGTTGAGATAATGTCCCAACCAAGTTTTTTTAGTTCTTGGGCAAATTCAACAATGCCCGCTTTGTCTGAGACGCTGATTAAGGCGCGTTTAGTCATGTTTTTTCCTTTCATTTACTTGTCCAACAATTCTCTAATAGCCTCTGGATACAACTTGTACTCTGCCTCATGAATGCGAGCTTCAAAGCTTTCGATGGTATCATCAGCCAGCCTTGGCACACGCACTTGCTTGATAACCTTACCTGTATCCACACCAGAATCCACCCAGTGAATGGTCACGCCACTCTCAGCAACGCCAGCATTCCAAGCATCCTCAATCCCATGAGCTCCTGGAAATTCTGGCAGGTAGGCCGGATGAATGTTGATGATTCGGCCCTCATAAGCTGTCAATAAGGTTGGCCCAACGATTTTCATGTAGCCTGCTAGGCAAACCAGGTCAATCTGATGTTCATCCAAAAGTTCGACGATGGCTGCTTCGTAGTCCGCCTTGTTCTCAAACTCCTTGAGTTCAAAAGCGTAGGATAGGACACCAAGCTTGTCTGCCCTCTCGAGCACATAGGCATCACGATGGTCTGAAAAAACAAACTCCACCGGAAATTCTTCAGCAATCACCTGAAAATTTGAGCCGTTACCAGAGGCAAAAACCGCTATTTTTTTCATTTGATGATGACACTTTCGTTTTCTTTCTTGACAATGCGACCAATTTCATAGACTGGTTCATCCAGTAATTCCTTGACACGATCTACATTTTCAGGGCTAACTGCCAACATGAGGCCCACACCCATATTGAAGATTTCAAACATTTCTTCGTGTTTGATCTGACCGTATTTTTCAAGGGCTTTGAAAATTGGAAGCACTGGTACCTTGTCTTCTTCAATCTCCGCAGCCAGCTCAGCAGCAAACATGCGAGGGACATTTTCGATAAAGCCGCCACCTGTGATATGGGCAATTCCATTGACCAACCCTTCCTTGATGAGTGGCAAGACAGCCTTGACATAGATACGAGTTGGTTCCAAAAGGACATCTTTCAGCTTTTTGCCTTCCAGCTCAGGCAAGACTTCTTCGCCTGTGTAGTCGGCAAAGACACGACGAACAAGTGAGTAACCATTTGAGTGAATCCCACTTGAAGCAAGTCCGAGAAGAACATCTCCTTCTGCCACCTTTGAACCGTCAATAATTTGAGATTTTTCAGCCACGCCGACTGCAAAACCAGCCAAATCATAGTCATCTTCACCATACATACCCGGCATTTCAGCTGTTTCCCCACCGATGAGGGCTGCACCAGCCTGCACACAACCTTCTGCCACACCAGCGACCACTTGTTCTAGCTTGGCTGGTTCATTCTTGCCTGTCGCCACATAGTCGAGGAAATAGAGGGGCTCCGCACCTGCAGCGATGATATCATTGACACACATGGCTACACAGTCTTGCCCAATCGTGTCATGCTTGTCGTACTTGATAGCCAGCATGAGTTTGGTGCCGACGCCATCAGTCCCTGAGATCAATACAGGCTCTTTGACACCTGTTTTTGAGAGGTCAAACATGCCACCAAAGCCACCAAGAGCTCCCATGACACCTGCACGCTCCGTACGAGCCACGTGCTTTTTAATCCGTTCAACAACTTCATAACCCGCTTCAACATCCACACCAGACTGCGCATAAGCATTTTTATTCGTCATTTTATTCATTCCTTTTCTTTTTTTGAGAAAAACTGCGACGTATTTTTAGATAAACAATCATTTTATCTAAAAATACTAGTTAGGTCTCTAGCTTTGGTCCATAGGAGAAAGCGTCTACTGACAAATGCTTTAGCTTTTAGTCAGTAGTGAGACGTGGAGCGTATGCATTCTTATTTGTCATCTTCTCTTCCTTTCCTTTAATGGAGAGTCTTTATCTGTCTATTTGTAAAAACTGATCTTGTCACCCAAACTTCTACGATATTCTTCTTCGTAGTCGTAGAGAGGTGTTGGGTAGTCGCCGTCAAAGTAAGCGACACAGAGACCACCGTTCGGCGCATCTGTTTCGATGCCGATAGAATCAATCAAGCCATCAATAGAAAGATAGGTCAGACTATCCGCACCAATGATTTGGCGAGTCTCTTCGACCGTATGATTGGCCGCAATCAGCTCCTGACGCGTCTGGATATCAATCCCGTAGAAACATGGATAAGCTAGCGCTGGACTGCCAATAGCAACGTGAACTTCAGAAGCCCCCGCTTCTTTCAAGAGCTGAACGATACGGCGAGAGGTCGTCCCGCGAACAATGGAATCATCAATCATCACCACACGTTTTCCTTTAACGACACCCGAAACAGCAGACAATTTCATCCGCACCCCCTGCTCCCGCAATTCTTGAGTCGGTTGGATAAAGGTACGTTGCGTGTATTGGTTTTTGATCAGCCCCATTTCATTTGGCAGACCTGATTCTTCTGCAAATCCCATAGCTGCGCTGAGCGAGGAATTGGGCACACCGACCACGATATCTGCCTCATGCTTAAATTCACGCGCCAATTGAGCTCCCATACGTTTGCGAGCTGTATGGACGTTGACACCATGGATATTAGAGTCAGGACGGGCAAAATAGATATACTCCATAGAGCAAATAGCCAACTGGGTATCATTCGTATAGCTATCGTACTGAATCCCATTGTCATCTACGATTACAATCTCTCCTGGTTTTACATCGCGAATCCACTCAGCACCAATGACTTCAAAAGCACAGGTTTCTGACGAAACCACCACCGCTCCGTTTGCCATTTTCCCAATAGAAAGAGGGCGGAAGCCATTAGGGTCAAGGGCCGCAACCAACTTGTCCTCAAATAGCAGGATATAAGCAAAGCCACCTTTGACGAGGCTGAGTGCTTCCTTGATTTTACCCATCAAGTTCGGATTGTGACTCCGACGTATGAGGTGAGCCAAGATTTCCGAGTCCGAAGTTGAACTGAAAATAGCTCCTCTTTGTTCCAATTCTTTCTTGAGCGATTCGGCATTGGTCAAGTTTCCGTTATGAGCAAGTCCAAACTGCATATCATGAAAGCGAAAGAGGAAGGGCTGGATGTTATCCACAGAAGCTTCGCCAGCAGTCGCGTAACGAACATGCCCAATCGCGCTCGTTCCAGTAAGTTTATCCAAATTAGCTGGGTTTCTGAACACTTCCGATAAAAGCCCCATATCACGATGACGCTTCAATTGTCCCTGATCATTGGAGAGGATTCCTGCCCCCTCCTGACCACGGTGCTGAAGACTATGGAGACCAAAATAGGTCAATTTAGCAGCATCTGGATGTCCCCAGATACCGAAAACACCACATTCTTCATTAAGAGATTTTACTTCGTATGTCATTTTTTATACCTAATTTTTATTTTTGCATCATTCCTTCAGTAGAGCCGAATGATACGGTAGAAGCTCGTTTCACTCGCAAAACAAACCTTTTGCAATCACCAAGAGCTAAATCTACATGACTTTTATATTACAGATACTATCTATTAGAAAATCTGCAAGGCTTATTTTCCAGTAAAGTATTTAACTGCTGATGCAAAGAGATGTTGATCTTTATTTCCTGGGATATTTTGGAAAAGACCGTCTTCATAACGTTCTGAATGACCCATTTTACCGATGATTTGACCGTTCTTACTAGTAATTCCTTCGATGGCATTTACCGAACCATTTGGATTGTACTTAGAGTCCATGCTTGGTTTACCGTCAAAGTCAACGTATTGGCTAAAGATTTGACCATTGTCACGGAGCTCTGCAAATTCCTCAGCCATCACAACAAATTTCCCTTCACCGTGTGAAACCGGAATAGCGTGGATATCGCCCACTTGCACGCCAGCCAACCATGGCGAATTGGTATTGGCAATCCGAGTTTCCACCATCTTGGCCACGTGCTGGTTGGCATCATTGTAGAAGAGAGTTGGACTAGTACTGTTAGCATCCTCAAAGTTTCCGTATGGAAGAAGACCTGATTTGACAAGAGCTTGGAATCCGTTACAGATACCGATAATCAAGCCACCACGAGCGATAAAGCTATCAATCGCAGCACGCACTTTTTCATTAAGAAGGATATTGACAATAAATTTAGCTGATCCATCCGGCTCATCCGCAGCTGAGAATCCACCTGCAAAGAAGAGAATGTTTGCCTTGCCGATATTGTCAACCATGGTTTCAACTGACTTGACAATAGCTTCTTCATTCAAGGTCACAAATGGCACCAAGTTAACCTCTGCACCTTCTTTTTCAAATGCTTTAGCTGAGTCATATTCTGAGTTGGTTCCTGGGAAGACTGGGATGTAAACCACAGGTTTTTCAATAGTTTCCTTGGCTTTGATGACTGCGTCAGAAGCGATAGCTGGAACTTCGTCCAGTTCTTTGGCTTGTGCAAATTCAGTAGGGTAAACTTCTTCTAATTTTCCTTGGAAGGCACTGTCAAGTTTCTGTCCATCTAGCTTCACACCGTTGACAAGGAGTGTAAAGTCTGCTTTTGTTTGTCCAATTTTCTCTACTCCAGCAATCTCTTCAGGAGATGTGAAGACAAATCCGCCTAATTGAGCTGTCAAGGCTGTTTCAAGTTCAGGCAAGGTCACCTCTGCACCGATATTGTTCCCAAAAGTAGCAAGTGCCAAACTTTCAATAACACCACCATATTTAACAGCTGATGCAGATGTTACTTTGTGGTCAGCTTGGATGGCTTCAAATTGAGCAAAGTTAGACTTAATCAAGTCAAAATCAATCTCTGCGGAGAGGGCTTGACCTGGAATGTAGTAGATGTTTTCACCAGCAGCTTTAAATTCTGGAGAAAGGACCTTACGGCTATCTGCCGTCGTCACCCCAAAGGCAACCAAGGTTGGCGGTACGGTCAATTCTTCGAAAGTACCAGACATAGAATCCTTACCACCGATAGATGGTAAGCCAAGCTGGATTTGTGCTTCAATAGAGCCTAGAAGAGCCGCTACTGGCTGACCAAACCGCTCAGCTTGCTTGTCCATGCGCTCAAAATACTCTTGGTAAGAGAAACGAGCCTTGGACCAGTTTGCACCAGTAGCCACCAAACGAGCAGTTGCTTCGATAACCGCATAGGCAGCGCCATGATATGGAGACCATTCTGCCACATATGGATTGAATCCTTGGGCCATGACAGACGCAGTGTGAGTCACACCGTGTTGAACTGGCAATTTCTGCACAGATGTCTCCGTTGGTGTGAGTTGGTAGCGACCACCAAGTGGGTGATTGACCGTTGAACGACCGACTGAGCAGTCAAAGATGGTCTGCAAGCCTTTTTGACTCGCATGGTTGAGATCAGATAGAACCGCAAGGGTATCTGATTCAAGCGTGTCAACGCTTGTTGTGCGTTCCTCTGGAAGCTTGACATCCTTGTCAACTACCTTGGCATCGACGACCACGCGCACGCCATTGGTATCAAGGAAACGACGTTCCAAGTCAACGATGGTTTCCCCATTCCAGTGCATGACAAGATTTGGTTTTTCAGTCACTGTCGCCACCACAACAGCGTCAATATTTTCTTTGTTACATTCGGCAACGAAGGCATCTACATCCTCAAGGCGAACCACGACCGCCATCCGTTCTTGTGATTCAGAGATGGCAATTTCTGTACCATTCAATCCCTGGTATTTAAGAGGAACCTTATTGAGGTCAATTTCAAGACCGTCTGCCAATTCACCGATAGCTACACAGACACCACCTGCACCAAAGTCGTTAGATTTCTTGATGAGACGAGTGACAGCGCCATTACGGAAAAGACGTTGAATCTTGCGTTCTTCGATTGCATTCCCTTTTTGAACCTCAGCACCGGCAGTCTCCACAGATTCAACCGTTTGAACCTTAGAAGACCCTGTCGCACCACCGACACCATCACGTCCTGTCTTACCACCAAGGAGGATAATCACATCGCCCGCTTCAGGTTTTTCACGGACTACATTGCCCTTGGGAGCCGCTCCGACAACAGCACCAAGCTCCATGCGTTTGGCTACAAAGCCTGGGTGGAAGTATTCACGAACGTAAGTCGTCGCAAGCCCAATCTGGTTCCCATATGAAGAATAACCATGAGCCGCTGTTTTAGAAATAACTTGTTGTGGCAATTTACCAGCACGCGTTCCCGAAATCGGCGCTGTAATATCGCCAGCCCCCGAGATACGCATGGCTTGGTAAACGTAGGAACGGCCTGACAATGGGTCACGAATAGCCCCACCGATACAGGTAGCCGCCCCACCAAACGGTTCAATCTCAGTTGGGTGGTTATGAGTTTCGTTTTTAAACATGAGGAGCCAATGTTCCTTGACACCATCAACGTCCACTTCGATTTCGACTGAGCATGCATTGATTTCGTCAGACACTTCCATATCGTCCAAACGACCATTAGCACGCTCATAACGACCAAAAATAGTCGCCATATCCATCAAGGTTTGTGGTTTCTCCGAACGCCCCAACTCTTCACGCATGGCAATATACTTGTCATAGGTCGCCTGCAATTGCTTTTGGAATTTAGAAGCTGAGAAATCAATCTGTTTCAACTCTGTCTCAAAAGTCGTGTGACGGCAGTGGTCAGACCAGTAAGTGTCCAAAACCTTAAGCTCTGTTTCCGTCGGCACGCGCCCAATTGACTTGAAGTAGTCTTGGATAAAGAGCAAATCGTCCACTTCCATAGCCATCCCTTGCTCGGCCTTGTAACGAGCAAAGTCTTCTGCCGTATAGTTTTCAAAGAAAGTCAATTTTGGAATAGTCTTGTCCGACTCTGAAAATTCCTGCTTGGCAATCCCTGTCGTGATGTCCTTGAAACGAGAATCAACTGGGTTGAGCAGGTAGTTCTTAACCGCTTCTAACTCTGTTGTGTCAATATCCTTATTAACCAAGTAAAGTTGGGCTGTATTGACCGTCACATCACTCGAATTTCCCAGCAAAAGCAAAGCTTCCTGTGACGAAGCTGCACGTTGGTCAAATTGCCCCGGCAAGCTTTCAATGGCAAAGAAAGCGTAGTTAGCAAGATCCGCCTGTACGGCCGTTTCGTCCAAGATACGGTCTGTCACCTGCTCAGAGAAGATGTGTTTCTCTGCAGGTGCAAACAAGTTCTCTGCCAAATCAAAGACATCATAAACCTGCACAATGCGAATACTTTTCAAGCTTGAAAGTCCCAAGTTATGCTGGAGCTCTCTTACCAGACTCTCTGACTTGACCTGAAAATCAGCCTTTTTTTCAACAAAAATACGTTTATCCATCAATTCTTATTCCTTTATTTCAGCTCTTGCAATGTTCCCAAACAGCCTTTAGGTTGTTATTTCAATTCCTGCAACTTTTCCCAGACAATCTCGTAAACATCAGTCAATTCACCCAAGCCACGGCGGAAAACGTCCTTATCCATGTGATTGCCATCCGCATCCCACAAACGGCAGTTATCTGGTGAAAACTCGTCTGCCAAGATAATCTTGCCATCCTTGTCAAAACCGAACTCTAGCTTAAAGTCAATCAATTTAAGACCAAGCTCAGCAAACCAAGCTTTCAAGAGCTCATTGATACGCCGAGTTTCTTCCTTTAAGTAGGTAATCTGCTGATCATCTGCAATCTTTAGGAATTTCACATGCTCGTCATTGATAAAGGGATCATCCAAATCATCATTTTTATAGTAAAATTCGACAATTGGAGTTTCCAAAGCGATGCCTTCATCTACGCCAAAACGTTTTGAAAAGGAACCAGCTGTGTAGTTGCGAAGCACGACTTCCAAAGGAATAATCTCAACTTTTTTATTGAGCTGTTCCGTGTCTGAAAGCTTCTCCACAAAGTGAGTCGCTACACCAGCCGCATTTAATTTCTCAAAAATAAAAGATGAAATCTGATTATTTAACACTCCCTTGCCCGCAATCTGCTCCTTCTTGACACCGTTGAAGGCAGTCGCCTGGTCCTTGTAAGTTGAAATAATGAGATTTTCATCCTCAGTTGTATAGATATCCTTGGCTTTTCCCGAATAGATTAGTTGTTTTGACATTTTAAAGTTCGCCTTTCGTTTTACTTGAGCACATTTTACCATAAAAGCATGAAAAATTCAAGATTTTTACGAATAAATAACGGTTTCCTGTTTTAAGCGTAAAGAAAAACTGCAAGATGAACTCTTCTTACAGTTTTAAAATCATTTATCCTCTGAAAAACACGAATATTATCCTTTATTCAAAAATTGATCCCAAAAATAACGGAGATAGCTTTTCTTTCCCGTAATCATCTGCAGGCGGCCTTCTAAACCATAACGAAGTGTTGCAGCCTGCTCAGAAGTCAGATAGGTTTCCGCCTCAATTTTAAAGAAATTTCCTTTTTCAGTCTTTGTGGCTGTGGCATCAATACTTGTAATCGTGGAATCCAGGAAAATTTGATTCTTGGCATCATTAGTTGTAGTATAACGGACAGAGTCCCCAATTTTGACTCTAGCAACATCTTTTGAACTGAGATAGGCTGTGAGTTTGGTTTTCCCTTCTTTTTCCAAGGATGGGTAGAGTTGAGCTAGCAGGGTTCCTTCTGCAGCCATCGTAGATTCACTGGTCTCAGGATTAAGGTGAAGCACCCCATCCTCACTTGCTGTAATCTTCCCCTTATCAAGGAGACCTCCCTGTACCTTCTTACCAGATTCCGCCTCCAAAATTTTCTGTTCTAGAAGAGTTAATTCCTGGCTAACTTTGACTAAGTGCTGAGACTTGAGCGATTCCAGTTGACTATCCAGTCCCGTTGCGTGAGCCTGTTGAGCTCCAGAACCCGCATACTGTACACGATACGTAACCAGACTAGACTCTAACTGAGAAAGCTGCGCTTCAACCTGCGCAACAGCCTGAACTTTAGCTTGGGGATTTTCCTCACCCTGAGACTTATAGGACTGGTAGAAAGAATAGGCTAGATTCTGACTATCCAGTTGATCTCCTTTTTCAATCGCTGACTTAGCCGTTTTGTAGTCTCGGATTTTAGCCTCTGTTTGACTGATGAGGTTCCCGATTTCATATTGGGTTTGACTAGCTGCTGCATTCTGGGACGCGATGGTCTCATTTTGCTGAGAAACATTGCTCCTGAGACCATTCGCTTGGCTGAGATAATCTCGAAACATCTCCTGGTAACCAAACTTATCTGCCTCTGGAAATTGATCACTCCCCTCTTTCAAACTGGATTGCAAATACCCCAACTGCTTTTTTTGATCCTTTAGCATCTCCAATTGACTGGCGTATGCTTCAACCTGGACTGCCTCTGCCCCTTGCTGGTACTGAACGAGTAGGTCCCCTTGCTTGACTAGTTTGTTTTCTTCCAGATAATTGGCCACAATGCGTTGATTGCTAGTCGACTGGATATTGGCAATAATCCGACTAGGTTCGACAGTTGCTCGGGTAGACAAACTAATCTCCTTCTCTGCAAAAACTGCAAATCCCAGTAAAAACACGAGCAGAAGTGACATAGGTAAAATCACCCGACTGGAAAAATTATGGTAACGACGATTATAAAACTCCGCACTTTCTAAAAATTCTGGTTTCATCCTCTCCTCTTTCTAGCTATTGACCAAATGGGCGTAAAAGCCATCCTGTGCGAGCAAGTCTGCATGGGTGCCTTCTTCAACAATCTTGCCCTGATTCAAAACAACAACCTTTTCTGTCCGCTCAGCGATGGTCAAGCGGTGGGCGATGAAAATCAAGGTCTTATCTAAAGCCATAAGATTATCTACAATCCGCTTCTCTGTCAAAATATCCAAACTGCTAGTCGCCTCGTCCAAGATTAAGACAGGTGCATCCGTCAAGAGAGCACGCGCCAGAGCGATTCTCTGACGTTGTCCACCAGAAATTCCAGCCCCATCCGAAGTTAATTCTGTCTGGTAATTCAGGGGCATGCGCTCAATATCCTCCCGAATCTCTGCTAATTCAACTGCCCGTAAGATATCTTCCTGAGTCGTTCCCTCCTTAGCTCCAAGGAGAAGATTTTCCAAAATCGTTCCGTTAAAGACATAGGGCTGTTGAGGCAGATAGTTAATGTACTGGCGCAGGGCCTTTTTATCAATCTGATTGAGACTGACACCACCCAGACTAATCTCCCCTTGACTTGGGTCGTAAAAATTAACCATCATCTTGGCCAAGGTGGTCTTTCCTGACCCCGAAATCCCCACAAAAGCCATCTTAGACCCTTGTGGAATGGTCAAATTGATATCCGACAAGACATCACGCCCATAGCCATACTTATAGTGAACCTGCTTGAAGGTCATCTCTCCCTTCATCATGCTCAAATCTTCTACCGTTTTCTTCTCCTCAAACTCCGAAGCTACTAGATAAACCTCATTTAGACGGTTATTGGCAACCTGCGCTGTCTGAAGTTTGGTTTGTAGGTTGATGATATTTTCCAAAGGATTGGTAAAGTAAACGAGCAGGGTGTTATAAGTGATCAGCTGGCCTAAACTCATTTTCCCATCCATGATAAGAATAGCTCCCAGCCAGAGAACGGCAACATTGAGCAGGAGCTGGGCAACTTTTTTCAGAGCCTTTTGCTGACTTTCTGCCCGACTATAGGTAAAAGATTTTTTCAGATAAGTTACAAATTCCTTATCAATCTTTTGATAGCGCGAACTTTCACTGGTCAAAGATTTAATGGTCTCAATACCGTTGATGTCCTCAATGATAGAAGAAGACAGAACCGCATTGGCTTCCATAGTGTCCCGATTCATCTTTTCAAAAGGCTTCATAAAGGCAAAGATAATCACTGTATAGATGGGAAGCGCAAGTAGACTAATGAAAAAGAGTGTCATATTTTGTGAAAACAAGACCAGCGAGATAATCAAAATCGTCGACACATCTAGGAAAATCGACAGAATGGTCGACGCCAGCGCATCGATGATACTATTGGCATCTGTAAAACGAGACACGATTTCTCCTGTCCTGCGTGTCGCAAAAAAGGACATTGGCAGCTGAAAAACATGCTTGATGTAGGACAAAATCACATCGATAGACAGCCGTTGCCCAAGTATCAGTAAGAGGTATTCCTGCGCATACGATAAAATCTGCTGGAGGATATAGACGATGACTAATCCTATTGAGATAATGCCCAAGGTTGAACGCATCTGGTCTGGTACGTAACTGTCAATGATAGACTGCAGATAATAAGAGCCCACGATATTAATCAGGGTTACCAAGAGTGTTGCCAAAACGATATTAGCAATCAAACCCCGCTGTTTGAGCAAGATTGGCAAGAAGGATAGGAGCCCCTGTTTTTTCTCCTTATGGGGTTTATAGTCTGGAGACGGAGCCATAAAGAGACTGACTCCTGTCCATTCTTGCGCAAATCGCTCACGGGAAATCTTGGTCAGCTTAACACTGGGATCTGGATCAGCGATATGGATTGCCTTCTTATCCTGACCTGTCACCACATAATAGTGGAGCAACTTCCCTTCCTTGAGCACATGAGCCACAAACGGAAAGGTCAAATCTGACAGGTCAAAGAGCGTCATATCCGCCTTGATAGCCCGCGTTTCAAAACCAATTTCCTCTGCCACCTTTACAAGACCCAAAGCAGTCGTCCCATCCATGGTCGTCTTAGCTAGTTCTCGTAGATGAGCCAAGGAGTAATAACTACCGTAGTAACCAAAGACCATAGCCAAGGAAGCCACGCCACAATCCATCTGATCCACCTGGGGGCGATAGTGTCTTTTCTTAAATTTCATATCCTTCTCCTTTTTCTAACAATCTCTTTAAAAATTTGTAAGATTATTTTAACCAAATAAAGAAGAAATAAGAGAATTATTTCTGAAAAAACAATATCCATACCTGAACAACACTTTTGCCAAAGAAAATAGGCAGAACAAAAGTTCTGCCTGCTTAAAGTAACCGTTAAAAAATGAATGCCCAGAAATAAATTATTCTGAAATGATATTTTCTTTACTTTTATAAAGTAAGATAAAGGTCATCAAAAATAATGAAATCGTAGGTATATCAAAACATTCAAACCATATAGGTAGATTCAGTTTGTTTACATCAGCTACGATTCTAATAATTAGATAAGCTATCGAGCTAAACAATACAGTGGTCTCTGGCCAAGCTTTTCGTAGTAATTGAACAACTTTCATCCCAAACTCCAATCTGACGGTCAATCAATTTCATATCTTACTTTCTGTTGTTTTGTGCTTGTATCCTAGATAAAACAAACCAAGTAGAATCGGATAGGTTTCTGGGTAAAACAAGGTATTGAGCGGTTTTTTTAAAATCAAATACGTTGCGATGTAGATAATAAGTGATACGATAAAATATCCCTCAGCAAATCCTAATAAGAATTTTTTCATGATAGACTCCTATTTACCCGACAAGAGTGCTCGAGTTGTTAAAATAGCTCCACCTGTATATACAAAACCTTTTACAAAACCGACTGCCACAGGGATAAGAAGGGGAAAGGCTCCCCCTTGAATTTCCTGCAAGTCCGTATCAGTCATTGTTTCAAATTTTAAAATAGATTTTTCCATATCATCTCCTCCTTCTATTACCATCTACTCGTCACATAATTATAACCTGCAATCCCTGCTGCAGTAATTCCACCAGCAATTTTAGCTGCTGTCACAGGATTAGCAATCACCCAAGCTACAATTGGCCATGCTCCCCCATTCACATCCGTCAACTCTTCTTCTGTAAGAGCTGCAAAGTTCTGTTCCATTTTGTCAAAGTTTGTCATCTTTTTTCTCCTTATTTTTTTCTATATATCTAATCTTTAACCTCTAAGCCACTTAAATAACCAAATTGGATAAATTACTGAAATCTTTTTTTCTTCCTGTTCTTCTCACTTATCTATTCGAGAAGTGATCTAAAATGAACAGGTAAATTCATTTATTTTAAATACCATTTGATAAACCATGGCAATAAGATTGGTAAATACATCGCGTAGTCTCCTTCCCTTTTTCCTTACCTATCTATTCGAAAAACAATTTGAAAATGAGCAACTCATTCATTTTTATTTTAAAAACCACTTAATGAACCACGGATAAAGACCAGTCACATACATAAACATTCCTCCTTTTATCTTTCTCATCTCTTTATTCGCAATTTCTACTAAAAGTTTTTCTTTTTTCTGCAAACAAAAAAGCAACATGCAAATCATGTTGCTTTTTGCTATTCTTTACTTTTGACAACTGCTACCACATCTCCTACACTTTGCAGTTGGTCAATTTCCTCATCACTGATTTCAATTCCAAATTCATCTTCTAGTGTCAAGACGAACTCCATCAAATCCACTGAGTCCGCATCTAGGTCATCTTTCAAACTCAAGGCCTCTGTTACGACAAAGTCCTCTCCCTGTCGCTCTTGGATAATGGTTACAATACGGTCAAAAATTTCTTTTTCTGTCATCTTTTTTATTCTCCTGAAAATTCACGCGCAGTCTGGGCAACTACGTCTGTTTCTAGCATAGTACGAATCTGGCGAATCGTACTATACACAGCCTTGGCATCACTTGAGCCATGAGTCTTGACAACCGGTGCCTTAACACCAAACAAGACTGCTCCACCAACATCTGAATAATTGAGTTGCTTTTTCAAACCTCTAAGGCTATCCTTGAGAAGAAGAGCACCTAGTTTCGCTCGAAGACCACCACCTGTGATAGCTGTCTTAAGCAAGCCCATGATACCCATGGCTGTCCCTTCAATAGATTTGAGCACAGCGTTTCCCGTGAAACCATCTGCCACAACAACATCCGCAACGCCATTCATCAAATCACGCGCTTCCACGTTTCCGACAAAATTCAAACTTTCATCCGTCGCTAGCAAGGCGTAGGTTTCCTTACGAAGAGGGTCACCCTTGCTACTTTCTGTTCCATTATTGAGCAAACCAACACGTGGTTTCGAAATCCCACGAACATTTTTCGCGTAAAAGGAACCCAAAACAGCGTATTGGTGCAGATGATGAGCTGTATTTTCTGCATTGGCTCCAAGGTCTAGCATGTCAAAGCCCTTGCCATCAATGGTCGGTAAGGTCGACATGAGTCCAGGACGGTCGATATTCTTGATACGACCGACAATGAAAAATCCTGCAGCCAACAAGGCACCTGTATTCCCAGCCGAGAGGACAGCGTCTGCCTCTCCTTCTTTGACTGCCTTAGCCGCTAATACCATACTGGCATTTTTCTTCTTACGAATAGCTTTTGTCGGCTCATCATCAAAATCAATCTTCTCATCCGTATGAATAATGCTGACGCGTTCTGTCGCTGTTAGATATTGCTTGATTTTGCTTTCGTCTCCATAGAGTTGAATCTCAATATCTGAAAAGTCAGCAAGGGCTTGATTGACACCCTCAACGATAGCTTGAGGTGCATAATCGCCCCCCATAGCATCTACTGCAATTTTTTTCATTTGTCTTCCTCTTTTAGTAATTGCCCCCAGTCTGCTAGGGAATCAATAAATTTCTTTGATTTTAGGTGAATTCCAACATACTCTTCGTAGATTTGGTCTATAAACTTGCGCAAGTCATGCTTGATTTCAGGCTTGAGTGAAATGGTCTCCAAGGTCTCAAAATCAATAGCCTGAAATTGATTGAGCAGATAAGGGATGTTGGGATTCAGATGACAACGTCTCTCATCTTCATGATAATGCTCTGGGCAGAGGCAAGCTCCATATTTAAAAGAAAAGTCAAAAGCCTGACCGACCCGATGGCAAAAGACACACTCATTAAAATTAAGGCTAATCCCAAATCGGGTCAAGATTTGAATTTCAAAAATATTGGTCAAAACCTGATAATCCAAGCCCTCTTCCATCAACTCCAGAGTCTTTCTCAAGAAAGCAAATAAGAGAGCATCCTGCTGATTATCCTGCAAACTAGCATCGGCCAGAGCCGCAACATAAGTCGCATAGGCCATGACAAAGAGATCACTATTGATCTTGGGAAAGGTCATCACCTCATGGTAGTCTTCGATATAGCTGAGTCCATCATCATTGATTCGCAAGAGAAATCGAGCCAACACCAAGGGCTGAATAACAGGGGCCAGTTTGGACTGACCAGCGTGTTTGACGAAAAACATGCGCTTGCCCGCTTGCTCGGTAAAAATCTTGACTAACTTGTCATCCTCACGAAAGTTACGATTGTAGAGCACCAAGCCTTGACTCGTGATAGACTGAATCATGCTTCTCTCATGTACTCCTCAAGTCGTTTCATGGCTTCTTTGATAGTCTCCATGCTAGCTGCATAAGATAGGCGAACATAGCCTTCTCCGTAGCGTCCAAAGGCTGCACCAGGGATAAAAGCAACGGCCTTCTTCTGAGCAAAATCCTTCAGAAAAGCAAAGGAATCTTGATTGTAGCCCGTAGGAATCTTAGCAAAGATATAGAAGGCACCGTCTGGTTTGATAATCTCAAAACCAAGAGCAGTCATTTTCTCGATAATATAATCACGACGCTGGATGTATTCCTTCTTCATAGGCTCCGCATCGTTTTTACCCGCCGTCAAAGCTTCTACCGCAGCATGTTGCGCCATAGTATTTGCGGCAGTTACCAAGTACTGGTGACTCTTGATTAACTGAGCTGTAAAGGCTGCAGGAGCAAAGATAAAGCCTAAACGCCAACCTGTCATAGCATGAGACTTAGATAAACCATTGATAATAATAGCCTGATCTCTCAGCATAGTTCCCAAAGATACATGGGCTTCGCCTGTATAGGTTAATTCTGAGTAAACCTCATCACAGACAACGAAAATCTCATACTTGCGTAAAACGTCCGCCAAGGCTTCCAACTGCTCCCGACTATAGGTAATTCCTGTCGGATTGGCTGGATAGTTGAGAATGACCGCCTTGAGCTTGTCGCCTTGCTCCAAAATGGCCTTTTCCAACATCTCAGGAGTCAAGACAAAACCATTTTCAGTCGTATCAATCTCGACAACCTCTGCCCCAACTAGATTGACAATTGGCTCATAACCTGGATAGGCAGGGGCTGGCAAGAGCACCTTGTCCCCCTCTTCCAAAATAGCTGTCAAAGTAGCAGATAAAGCCTCTGTCGCCCCAATTGTAACCAAGATTTCATTTTCAGGAGCATAGTCCAGTTGGTATTTTTCCTTAACAAAGTCACTGGCTGCCTGACGCAAGGTCAGTAAACCGCTCATCCCTGTATAGTAGGATTGGTTCTGATCAATGGCTCGCTTGGCTGCCTCCTTGACATGATCTGGCGTTGTAAAATCAGGTTCCCCCAAGGTCAAACGCAAGACCCCAGGAATCTCCGAAATAGCCTGATCAAACTGGCGAATCAAGGAAACTTGAATCTTGTCTAACTGTTTATTAAAGCGCTTGGTTAAGTCCATAGATACCTCCTACTCTCAAAACGTATCTCTATTATACTACAAAAGCCCCCCGACCGCAAAAATACATTATAGAATAGCTTTCCACTTTCTATTTTACTTTTCCCGTTTACAGGTCTATAATGGTAACAGATTATGATTGGAGGTTTTTATGTCATTTCTATCAAAAAATGGAGCAGGCATCTTCACCTGCCTTTTGATTTCTCTTCTCGCTTGGTATCTGGGTGGGTTCTTTCCTGTTATTGGTGCACCCGTTTTTGCAATCTTTATAGGAATGCTCCTACACCCCTGGCTCTCGCCCTACAAACAACTAGATGCAGGTTTGACCTTTAGTTCCAAAAAATTACTCCAGTATGCCGTCATCTTGCTTGGTTTTGGTCTCAATATCTCGCAAGTCTTTGCAGTCGGACAAACTTCACTCCCTGTCATCCTTTCCACCATTTCGATTTCCTTAATCGTCGCCTACCTCTTCCAGCGTTTCTTTGCACTAGACACAAAACTAGCTACCTTGATTGGTGTGGGTTCTTCTATCTGTGGTGGTTCTGCCATTGCTGCTACAGCACCCGTTATCCATGCGAAAGAAAAGGAAGTTGCCCAAGCTATCTCTGTTATCTTTTTCTTCAATGTCTTGGCTGCGCTCATCTTTCCAACTCTAGGAACCTGGCTTCATCTATCTAATGATGGCTTTGCCCTCTTTGCAGGAACTGCGGTCAATGATACTTCTTCTGTAACGGCCACAGCTAGCGCCTGGGACAGTCTTTACCAGACCGATACCCTTGAGTCTGCAACCATTGTTAAACTCACACGCACCTTAGCGATCATTCCCATCACTCTCTTTCTCTCCTACTGGCAAAGTCGCCAACAAGAAAATAAACAAGGCGTACAACTGAAAAAAGTTTTCCCACTTTTTATCCTTTATTTTATCCTGGCCTCTCTCTTAACGACTCTCCTTACCTCTCTTGGTGTGTCCAGTAGTTTCTTTACCCCTCTCAAACAACTCTCTAAATTCTTTATCATCATGGCCATGAGTGCTATCGGTCTCAAAACCAATCTAATTGCCATGGTTAGATCCAGTGGCAAATCTATTGTCCTCGGAGCCCTTTGCTGGATTGCTATCATCCTCACCAGTCTTGGCATGCAAGCATTGATTGGTACTTTATAACACAAAAGGTAGCCCATGGCTACCTTTTTATTTCTCAAGAATTAAGCGAGTATGTTCTCTCTTGATACAGCGATTCATCACGATGTCATCGCATCCTCCAGCACGCAAGATTTCTTCCGCTTCTAGATTCTCAAGTCCTAATTGCGCCCAAAAAATCTTGGCATCAGCCTTGAGAAAATCACGCGCCACATCTGGTAAAAACTCGCTCCGTCGATATACATTGACAATATCCACTGGAAAAGGAATCTCAGCTAGACTCGCATAAGCCTTTTCTCCCAAGATTTCCCCACCTGCAGCCTTGGGATTAACTGGAATGATTTTATAGCCCCGAGCCTGCATTTCCTTGGTCACTCGATTGCTAGTTGTTTCCTCACGATCGGACAAGCCCACTACCGCTAACGTTTTACTGGTCGCCAGATACTGGCGGATCACACCATCACTTGGATTGATAAATTCTTGACTCATAGAGATCCTCCTTTTTTCATCAGTATAGCACATTTTGAAAAGGCTTGCAGATTTTGACTATAAAAATCTCCTAGCAAGTTTCTTTTCTTGCTAGGAGAACTATCTATTTCAAGTGAAAGATTAAATCTTTTTCTCAATACAAAATAGAGGAGAAAGAGGACGTTTTTCGTGGATACGAACAATGGCATCCCCTAAGAGGTGGGCAATAGAAATCTGTTCAATCTTATCAATCAAACGCTCTTCTGGTAGATAGATAGTATCCAAAACAACCAATTTTTTAATAGCTGATTTTTGGATATTATCCATAGCAGGGCCAGAAAGTACTGGGTGCGTACAGCTTGCATATACTTCAACAGCACCTGCTTCAGCAAGAGCGTCCGCCGCATGGCAAATAGTTCCAGCTGTATCGATCATATCGTCAATCAAGATACAAGTCTTACCTTCTACCTTACCGATAATATTCATCACTTCACTGGTATTCATCTTGTCTACACTACGGCGTTTATCAATAATAGCAATCGGAGTTTTCAAGAACTCCGCCAATTTACGAGCACGAGTCACCCCACCATGGTCTGGACTGACAACCACGTAGTCAGAGCCAACCATGCCACGACGTTCAAAATAGTCCGCAATCAATGGAGCACCCATCAAGTGATCTACAGGAATATCAAAGAATCCCTGAATCTGTGCCGCATGCAAATCAATCGTCAACAAACGATCTACTCCAGCAACTTCTAGCATGTTTGCAACGAGTTTTGCAGTAATTGGCTCACGCGCTCGCGCTTTTCTATCCTGACGTGCATAGCCATAGTAAGGCATAACAACATTGACAGATTCTGCACTAGCACGCTTCAAGGCGTCCACCATAATCAAAATTTCAAGTAAATTATCATTTACAGGTGAACTAGTTGATTGTAGGATAAAGACGTGTTTTCCACGGATTGATTCTTCAATATTGACCTGAATCTCCCCATCTGAAAATTGGCGAACAGTCGATTTCCCCAACTCTATCCCAATTTCTTGCGCCACACGCTCTGCCAATTCTCTATTAGAAGAAAGGGCAAACAGCTTTAAATCAGAAAAAGACATGATTTCCTCCGGTATTTATGTATCACTTGTTTTTTACACAACATTTTCCATCTACCATTGTAGCGCTTTTTCCTTTATTTT
The DNA here is from genome assembly GCA_905221415.1 of bacterium. Classification (GTDB taxonomy): domain Bacteria; phylum Bacillota; class Bacilli; order Lactobacillales; family Streptococcaceae; genus Streptococcus. Next base: position 6,076 of record CAJNDC010000010.1, on the reverse strand, counting down.
TCAATCAAAAATAAAACAAGAGTAAACATTTATACCCTTGTTTTATACTATTTTATATTAGCTATATTAAAGTTAAAAATCCTACATTTTAACAATCGATTTTATGCTAGGATGAGATTTTTTCGAGACAAAGTTAGTATACTTCTCTCATACTTCCTGTATCCACATCATAGACAGCACCTGAAATAACCACATCATCAGGAATCAGTGGAGATTCTCGAAGCAACTGCATATCCTCTCTCACACTCTCTTCAACATCCTGGAATGGTAAAAAATCTTGACCAGACACATCAACCCCGAGTTCGTGCTTCAAATGTTCCTGAAAACTTTCATTTTGAAAGGTTTGAGCTCCACAATCTGTATGGTGAAGCACCACGATTTCTCTTGTCCCCATTTGTTGCTGGGAGATTACCAGAGAACGAATCATATCCTCTGTCACTCGACCACCCGCATTCCGCAGGATATGGGCATCCCCAAGTGCCAAACCTAAAGCTTGTGCGACGTGTAGCCGCGAGTCCATGCAGGTCACGATAGCTACTCTGGTTTTGGGTTTAAGTGGCAGATTTAACTGCCCATGTAGGGCAACATAAGCCTGATTGGCTTGCATAAACTGTTCAAAATACGACACGATTCCCTCCTCAAAAATTTGATAATCAAATATTTCTCCTATCTTATCATTTTTAAGAGGATTTGTCACGGATTATGCAAAGACCTTTTTCAAAACTTCCTGAATCGTCGTCACACCAATGACCTGAATTTCCTTAGGCGGAGTGATTCCTGTCAAGGAATTCTTAGGTACATAAATCTTGGTAAAGCCTAGTTTTGCCGCTTCATTTATGCGTTGTTCGATACGATTCACGCGTCGAATCTCTCCCGTCAAGCCCAATTCTCCTACAAAACATTCCTGAGGATTGGTAGGCTTGTCTTTGTAGCTCGAAGCAATGGCAACCGCAACAGCCAAGTCAATCGCAGGTTCATCCAATTTGACACCGCCAGCAGATTTGAGATAGGCATCCTGATTTTGCAAGAGAAGCCCTGCACGTTTTTCCAAAACAGCCATAATTAGACTTGCACGATTGAAGTCAAGCCCTGTCGTCGTACGCTTGGCATTTCCAAACATGGTCGGTGTCACCAATGCTTGAACCTCCGCCAAAATCGGACGGGTACCTTCCATGGTTACCACGATGGATGAACCAGTGGCCCCATCCAAACGCTCTTCTAGGAAAACTTGACTCGGATTGAGCACCTCAACCAAGCCACCTGACTGCATCTCAAAGATGCCAATCTCATTAGTGGATCCAAAACGATTTTTGACTGCTCTCAAGATACGGAAGGTATGGTGGCGTTCCCCTTCAAAGTAAAGCACCGTATCTACCATATGCTCCAACATACGCGGACCAGCCAGGGTACCTTCCTTGGTCACATGCCCTACGATAAAGATGGCAATGTTATTAGTCTTTGCCAGCTGCATGAGCTCAGCTGTCACCTCTCGCACCTGAGACACAGATCCTTGTACCCCTGAAATCTCAGGAGACATGATAGTCTGGATGGAGTCGATAATGAGAAAGTCTGGTTGAATGCGCTCCACCTCAGCTCGAACACTCTGCATATTGGTCTCTGCATAGAGATAAAACTCGCTATCAATATCTCCCAAGCGCTCTGCTCGTAGCTTAATCTGCTGGGCAGACTCCTCCCCACTGACATAGAGAACTGTCCCTACTTGAGACAACTGGGTTGAGACTTGTAGGAGAAGAGTTGATTTCCCGATTCCAGGATCCCCACCGATGAGGACGAGACTTCCTGGTACCACTCCGCCTCCAAGTACACGGTTGAATTCCTCCATCTCCGTCTTGGTTCGATTGACATTGATTGAAGTCACCTCAGCCAGTTTCATGGGCTTGGTTTTCTCACCTGTCAAGGACACACGCGCATTCTTTACCTCGGCAACCTCAACCTCTTCTACAAAAGAAGACCAAGACCCACAGTTTGGACAGCGTCCTAGGTATTTTGGGGAGTTATAAGCACAATTTTGACACACAAATGTCGCTTTTTTCTTTGCGATGATAAACCTCTTTCTAAATTTCTATCTCACATTCAATCACTTGGCAAAAATTAATCTTCTCGTCTGGTACAAATTGGCGCATGAGCATTCGATGAGCGACAACTAGCACTGTCTGGTAGTCTCGGTACTTTATCATAGTTTCCAAAAAACGCACCTTCATCTCTTCAGCTGTCTCATACTGAATAGGACTATTAGGAAGCAACTCCCCCTTGTTTTCTAAAAACAGAGTACGTGCTTTTTCAAAATTCTCTATACCACTTTCGTAAACCTGCCATTCATGCAATAAAGGCTCTACTCTTAAAGGAAGGCCCGTAGCACAAGTAAGATAAGAAGCCGTTTCTAATGCTCGCGTCACTGCAGAAGACACCAGTATATCAGCTGAGCCAAGCAAAGGATTTTGGCAAAGTTCCTGAGCTTGTCGCCTTCCTTTCTCAGACAAAGGAGCCAAATCTAATCCAAAGCCAGTGTAGGAACACTCCTCTAACTCACGGTAGTCTGGCTCCCCATGACGTACAAAGATTATCTTCATCTTAATACCCTGTCGATCCAAATCCACCAGTTCGCACGCCATCTGCCTCATCTCCGTCTGCAATTAAGAAAGGAGCAAAGACAGCCTGAACCACACGCTCTCCAACTTCAAGAACTACTTCCTGGTCCGTAATATTTTTCATCTGCGCAAAGATATGTCCCTCATTCCCAGGATTTCCATAATAATCCCCATCAATGACCCCAACTGAGTTAATCAAAACCAAACCCTTCTTGCGAGGGTTTGATGAACGGTCATAGAGATAGAGCACTTCTGTCGGCTGCATATAGGCCTTAACACCTGTCGGAACTAATACAATCTCTCCTGGCGCAATAACCGTACGCACAGCAACCTTTAAGTCGTAACCAGCTGCATGAGCCGTCTCACGCTTAGGTAGCAAACTTTCATCTGTAAAACTCGAAACCAATTCAAAACCACGAATTTTCATATTTTTCTCTTTTCTATTATCATTTATTCTAGGCTATTTTATCTTATTTATTCGAAAAAAGCACGAAAAAAGAGCACACAATTCACACTCGCTTAGGGCTGCTGGATTCCTCCCCTGACCCGCTTCACGTAGAACTGTTGCTCCACTGTTTATTATACCACATTCCCTTCTGTTTTTAAAGAGAAATTATTTTTTCCGTCGATTTCGGAAAAAGTCCTGCATAATCGCTGCACAGTCATCTTCCAAAATTCCCGTTTCTACCTCTACACGATGATTTAGGCGCTCATCTGTCAAAATATCGTACAAGCTCCCAGCTGCACCAAATTTCTGGTTTTTAGCCCCATAGACCACGTTTGGAATGCGAGCAAGCCCAATCGCTCCACTACACATAACACAAGGCTCAATGGTCACAAAAAGCGTACAATCGAGCAGACGCCAACTCTCTTCACTCGCGTTCGCATTCTCTATGGCCATAATTTCCGCATGCATCACTGCCCGTTGCAACTCCTCGCGTGCATTATGCCCCCTACCAATGATTTCTCCATCCTTGACAATCACACAGCCAATTGGAATTTCATCGTGTTCTAGAGCAATTTCTGCCTCTTTCAAGGCCTCCCTCATGAAGCTTTCTTTTTCTTCAACTGTATAATTCATTGATTATTCCTTTTCCTACTTGTCGATTCTATTATATCATGATTCCCAAGACAAAAAAAGCCACCGAATGCGGTGACTTAATAGGGAGATTATTATGAAAAAGAAAAGTTTAGGATATTTGTTACAACAAGTTAGGAGGTCTTCTTGTAACTGTCTATAGTATACCCAACCTATCTTAAACTAATCTTAAAAATCTCCTATGACCAAACACTTTCTAAAATATTAGTTTGTTCACGATCAGGACCTACTGAGAAAGTAGAAATACGAACCCCAACCAACTCGCTCACACGACGAACATAGTTACGCGCATTCTCAGGAAGATCTTCCAAATTACGGACTCCAGTGATATCTTCTGACCAGCCTGGTAACTCTTCGTAGATAGGTTTGCAACGTTTCAACTGTTCAAGACTAGCTGGATAGTAGTCAATACGTTGACCATCAAGATCATAGGCTACACAGATTTTAACTGTATCCAAACCACTCAAAACATCAATAGAATTCAATGAAAGATTGGTAATCCCAGATACACGACGGCTGTGACGCATCACAACTGAGTCAAACCAACCTACACGACGTGGACGGCCAGTTGTTGTACCGTATTCATGACCTACTTCACGGATGCGATCTCCCACTTCATCAAACAACTCAGTTGGGAAAGGACCGTCCCCTACACGACTCGTATAGGCTTTACAAACACCTACAACCTTGTCAATCTTACTTGGACCAACACCAGACCCAATTGTCACACCACCAGCGACAGGGTTTGAAGAAGTAACAAATGGATAAGTACCTTGGTCAATGTCCAACATGACACCTTGTGCACCTTCAAAAAGCACACGTTTGCCATTATCAAGTGCATTGTTCAAGATAACGGATGTATCTGTCACGTATTGCTTAATTTGTTGACCATATTCATAATATTCTTCAAAAATATCATCAACTGAAATAGGGGTGCTATCATATAGTTTTTCAAACAAACGATTCTTTTCCGCAAGATTGCGTTCTAAACGCTCACGAAAAATCTCTTTATCCAAAAGATCCGCAATACGAATTCCAACACGAGCAGCTTTGTCCATATATGCTGGACCAATTCCCTTTATTGTAGTACCAATCTTATTATCACCCTTAGCTTCTTCTTGCAAGCGATCCAACTCAATGTGGTAAGGCAAAATAACATGCGCACGATCAGAGATACGTAGATTATCTGTTGTAACACCTTCTTCATGCAGATAAGACAATTCTTTCACAAGTGATTTAGGGTTTACAACCATACCGTTTCCAATAACTGAAATTTTTTCAGGGAAGAAAATTCCAGATGGAATCAAGTGCAACTTAAACTTTTTACCATCAATAACAATGGTGTGGCCTGCATTGTCACCACCTTGGTAACGAGCAATTACTTCCGCATTAGCTGAAAGAAAATCTGTAATTTTCCCTTTACCTTCATCACCCCATTGGGTACCTACAACAACAACTGAAGTCATAATAAATTTCGTCTGAGCTACTAGGAGCTCGTCCTTTCTCATATACATGGCAGGAATTTCACCCGCAATTATATCTTACAATTTATTATAAGAAAAAAACACTATTTTATCAAGAAGAAACAGTAGAAAAGATTTGGAATTTCTGTAAATAACAAAATCCAAAACCTTAAAAATTAAACAAAATCCTAAAAAATATAAAATCAATACAGATTATTGTTCGTAATATATGATTTATGAGTTTCTTATTGGATAAGAGTTGTACCACCTTGCAGCAATTTATCTAGATATAGGCGATAAGCTGTTTTAAAGTGATATAGTGAAAAGTCCCTATCACTTTTTATTTTAAATCGGATTAAGTAATATAGTAAAAACCGAAGATGAAGTGATTCCCACTCAGCACAACTCTGGCCTAAAGAGGCATATTCTTGTTCAACTAATTTCAAAAAGACAAATGCTCGATCATAAAATTTCTGAAGCATATAAAAATTCCCTTTCTTATTACTAACACTAGTCTAACAAAAAAAGGAATTAAAAAAGCTTCAAATCCTATAAATGAAGAATTTAAAGCTAAACGAACTGAAAGTAAAATAAAGATGTAATTATAGGTACAAAAATTAAGATTTAGATTTTCAACTGTCTACTTCACTTATAAATCATAATTACCCGTCTATACACTTCACCTGACGGAGCAAGACGTACTAATTTAGTCACATAAATAAAAAAACGTTCAATGAACGTTTTTTCAGTACTCCGCCAGTAGGACTCGAACCTACGACATCATGATTAACAGTCATGCGCTACTACCAACTGAGCTATGGCGGATAAAAGCTAAGCGACTTCCATATCTCACAGGGGGCAACCCCCAACTACTTCCGGCGTTCTAGGGCTTAACTGCTGTGTTC